>JAZQQD010000120.1:0-37837 GCA_045628895.1 Faecousia sp. | reverse complement strand
ATGCTCCAGAAACGCTTTCCAATGTTCATAGAGCTGGGATTAACGGAGGGGATTACACACACCTGCTGGCCTTCTGCCAGCCGTCCTTCGGCCTCCAGACGCTTCAGACGCTGGATCATGCGGGAGCCAAGATAAATCTGCTGGTATTCATTGCCGCGCATACTGCCGACGATGCACAGGGCCTTTTCACCCTCACCGAAGGTGAAGGCACGAACCCGGAAATCATCACGATAGATGTGAGGCATCCGATAAATGATGCTTTCTTTCATTTCTTCTCTGCCTCCCGTACCAGTATGCGTCCCATGAGAGAGCCTTCGTCCACCAGGGGATAATCCCGAATCGTGAACAGGAGTCCGCTCTTGGTTGCGTTGACATATTCGATGACTTCTCCCCGGAAGGGGTCAAATACATAGCCGACAGTTTCTCCCTTTTTGACCCAGGTGCCTTGGTTCTTGGTTTTCATGAACATTCCGGAGCAGGGGGCGTGCAGAAATTCTACTTCATTGGGATCATCCGAAACAATGGGAGTGCGGACAGATTCGGTTTCTCCGTCCCACATACCGAGCTGCTTCATGACACTGAGGATGCCGCCCGTCAGCTGCTGTCCGTAATCGCCGGTCAAACGCATACCCACGCCCATTTCCACCACAAGGCATGGAGTTCCAATGGAGTTCAGAGAATAGGCCAGGGTGGATTCCAGAACCGTGCTGGCACCGTGCACCCAGATGAAGTCCACATTTGCCTGCTTTGCCAAGGGAACCAGAGTATCTTTGTGGAGCTCGTTGATGCGAATCTGAGGAACCTCGGTCAGAAAGATATTGCTGGCGTGAATATCGAAAACCAGATCGGCCCCGGCAAGGTCTTTTACGACTTTCTGTGCTACGAATTCCGTGATATCTCCGTCATCATTTCCGGGGAAGGTGCGGTTCATATCCAGATCGAACCCGGGAATACCGCGCTGAATGGAATCGATGCCCAGAGGGTTTACTGCTGGATAGATTTCCACACTGCCATGTAGGCTGCCGAGGTGGCGGTTCAGCATCTGGCTGAGCAGAAAGCAGACGTATTGGCCCTCCAGCTCATCACCGTGGATTCCGGTAACGATGCAGATCCGTTTTCCTTCTCCGTTTTTGATCACGTTTTTTCGGATGCGGAAGGTTTCCTCCACGGGAAGACGGATGCTGACAATATCTTCTATCATAGTTTCCTCCAAATGTACCATCGTACAGATATCCCGGCAGAATGGACTGTCGGGATATTTTTACGATCAGATTTCTGTAACGACTACGGAAATATCTGCTTGCTGATTGGCATTTCCGCGGAACAGCCCTCGGTTGATGATGCAGTCCAGATAATCCCGGCCGTGGGAGAATTTAATGTGCTCGTCTTTTACTTGCTTGCAATTGGTGGGGTCAAACCCATACCACCGGTTTTCCTGGAGAATTTCAACCCACGCATGGCTTTTTCCTTCCCCCAGAACCATACCGACGGCATACCGACAGGGGATTCCCATGCTGCGCAGAACTGCCAGCATAACCTGGGCATAGTCCTGGCACACACCGCATCCTGCGGCAAAAGCCTGGATCGCAGTGGTCTGTACATTTGTACTTCCGGGCACATAGCGCAGAGCCTTGTGCACTGATTCCATGACAAGAGCGGACTGTTCCAGATCGTCCATGGTTGCCTGGTGAATCTCCCGGGCGAACTGCTTCAGCGCGTCATCGGCAACGGTCAGCGGTGTGGAATAGCGGAAGAGCATATCCCGAACAGGATGGTCAGAGTGCACACAGTCGGCAAGTCCAACCTCTGCTATGCCCGAAATGGCTGCTTCAAATTCGGTATGATCCTCTTTGCAGCAGCCGTACAGCAATCGGTTGGCCCAGCCATCCTGACTTTCTTTCAGAAAATCGCAGGGCAGAACGGAATACTGGTTTGCAGTAATGCTTTGTCGAGCATCGGAGATCGGCAGGCATCGCAGGGTAAAATGATGATTATTGACGGGTTGATCCATGCGGATCTTCAATTGATACTGATACGATAGCCGTTTCACTTTCAGCACTCCACCAGGGCATCCACCGTGCTTACGATGGCTGCATAGTCCAGTTCCGGCGCGGCAGCAAACTCCTGCAGACGCTGCAGAGATTCTTTGTGATAGATTAGATCCGTGCGGTCAATGCGGCCGGCGAGACGGTGGATCTCTCGCAGAATTTCAGGCCTTGGGCGGTGCAGCCGGGCAAACAGATCCAGCCGCTCCACACGCTTGCCGATCTTGATGATATTGCGGGTGTTCTCGTCGTCAATCTGATCATCCACACATCCCCAGAAGGCCAGAAGATCATCGGTAACCTTCTGGAAATACAGCAGGGGCGCTTCGCTGCGTTGGGCGGTTTCCATTTCATAAATTGCCAGCTGAATATAGGACAGGCATTCGCTGCCGATTTCCTCCCGAAGCTCAATGGCGTTGTCGTAGCCTCTCTGGAGGTTAGACATAATGGAGTTGGGATCCTCCAGACGGAAGGCGTACTTGTCGATAAAATCGTCCTTATCGGAGTAAATATCGGGGATTTCCAGGGAACGGCAGAACTCCCTGTGGTCTCCGCCGTACTGCTCAATGAGCGTGTCAAAAGAACGGGAGAAGAGGTTCAAGGTTGTGTAGACCCGTTCGGAATAGCGGCCCAACCAGAAAAGCCGATCGGTGGCCATTATTGACTTAATACCCATGTATCTTTAAAACCTCCACCCTGAGATGAGTTGACAATGAACGAATCGGGATTTCTGGAGAAACGGGTCAGACCGCTCTTCCAGACAACGGTCTCATCGCTGCTGAGGACGAACGCGCGCAGATCTGCCTTGCGTTCCACCTGCTGGCCGTTTTCCAGAATGGGAATATCCCGGAAATCGATGACCTCCTGGGCGATGAATCGCCGTGGCTCCGCTATGATCATAGCGATGAAATTTTCTTTTTCCTCGGGACTAAGCTTGCTGCCGAACACTACGCCGTAGCCGCCGGCCTCGGCAACATCCTTAATGACCAGAGAGTCAAAATGCTCCAGCACATATTTCCGGTCCTCATCATAGAAGGGCAGGTAAGTAGGGGCATTGTGAAGGATAGGCTCCTCGTGGAGATAGTACGTTATCATCTTCGGAACAAAGTAATAGATGCCCTTGTCATCGGCAATACCGTTGCCGGGGGTATTCATCAGGGCCACATTTCCTTTGCGGTAGACATCAAAGATATGGGGAATACAAATGAGAGACTCCGGATTAAAGGTCATGGGATCCATGTATTCATCGGAGATTCGGCGATAGACTGCGCCGACCCGTTCCTTCTTCCCGGCATATCCGGTGAAATAGAGATAATCACCCTCCACCTCCAGATCATTGCAGGAAACCAGAGGTACCCCCATCTGCTCTGCCAGGTAGGAATGTTCAAAATAGGCGGCGTTATATCTGCCGGGTGTCAGAACGACGTTGATTCCGCCGGTATTGACATAATCCATGGCATGCTTCAGCAGCTTGGGATAGTCTCGGTTGTCCTCGATGGGAGTTTCGTGGAAGGTTCTGGGACTGCATCTGCGTTCCAGATCCCGGGCGATGGTGGGATAGGAAGCACCGGAGGGAACACGCAGATTGTCCTCCAGAATATACCAGATGCCGTCCTTGCCCAGCACCAGGTCGATGCCGGAAACATGGGAATAAACACCCTTTGGCGGTACGATTCCTTCGCAGGGAGCCAGATATCCGCTGGCAGCGTAAACAAAATCCGCAGGAACAACGCCGTCTGCGATGATTCTCTTCTCGTTATAGATATCCTTCAGGAACAGATTCAGAGCCTTAACACGCTGCTTTAGTCCACATTCCAGATAGGCAAACTCGTCTTTTTCAATGATTCGGGGGATGGGATCATAGGGAAACAGCTGCTCCTTGAAGGTGCCGTTCTTGTAAATTCCGAACTTAACGCCGTATCGTGCAAGCTGGGCATTTATGGCATCGGTACTTCCCACAAGTTTTTCGAGATTAACCATGTTTACACATTCCCTTTCTCTGAAAGATGCAGCGCCAATGGCTATACGCCACTGGCGAACAAATGTCTTTGCATAAGCATACCAAAGAGTACAAAAAAAGTCAATCCGAAATGTTCTACACGGTTTTTTGACTCCTTACGCGATTCTCTGTGCATTTTGCAAAATCGTTTCTGTCAGAGGCATTGACAAGAAAAAGAAAAGCACCCGTTCCTATGAACAGGTGCTTTTTATCGTGAAAAATTATTTGGTTTCCAGCTTCAGAACGAACTTGGGGCACACCTTATCATGGAGGACGACCAGCTCATCATCGAAGTGGGAAACATTGCGGCAGGTCTTATCGATGACCATGGTGTTGTTCTCTTCCTCGGTCAGAGGCAGCCACTTGGGCAGGTACTTGTTGTTGGGATCGCCATACTTGACGAAGTTCAGAACCAGAGTGCTGAGGATCTGGCTGTACTTCTGGCCGTAAACGGCATCGTTCAGGACCAGAACCTTATCCTCGTTCATGAAGATGTAAGCAACTTCACCGCCGTGCCAGATGGGGATGGAGCCATCTTCGGGAACATTGTAGGCAGCCAGCAGCAGGTAGGTGTTCTTGTTGCCGGAGCGGACATGAGCCTTGGCAGCGCGCATAGCACCTGCACGGACATTGGAGTCGAAGTAAGCCAGGTCGATGGTGTCGTGGTCGGGATAGGCAGCCTTGAAGAGTTTAATGAGTTCGTCGGCACCCTCGCCGTACTGATTCCGCAGATAAGCAACCTTGTCCTCTTCGGTCATGGCTTCCTTATCCTCGGCAGTCAGGTTCACACGGGCAAATTCACCCAGAGTGGAGCCGTAGATCACGGGCTTATCCTTGGAGAAAGGCATGACTTCCATCTCGCCGGGGTAGCCGGGGAACCAGTCATTGGGTACGGGGCTCCAGGAGAAGGGATTGGAGACAGCCTTGCAGGCCTCGATCAGCTTTTCGAAGGGAACGTTGTTGACCTCGTCGATGTTCTCCTTGGTGATGCCTAGGTAGTCCATCATAGCCTTTGCGGTAGCGCGGCTCTTCTCGATGGAGTTAGACATGGGGCCGGAGTTGCCCATGGCACCGGAGAGGCAGATGGCTCTCTGGAAGGTGGGAGCAGCCTCTTCCAGCTGCAGCAGGCACTGCACCTTTCCGCCGCCGCCGGAATGGCCGCAGATGGTAACATTCTCGGGATCGCCGCCGAAAGCAGCGATGTTCTCGTGGATCCACTTCATAGCAACTACCAGGTCAGCGATACCTGCGTTGCCGGAATTCTTGTACTGCTCGCCGTACTCTTCCAGGTTCAGGTGCGCAAAGATGTTCAGACGATGGTTGATGGAAACGAAGATAGCATCGCCGTAGTGGGCAAAGTTGAAGCCGTCGAAGGAGATCTCTTCGAAAGCGTTGCCTGCGAAATAGCCGCCGCCGTGGATCCAGACGAAGACAGGCTTCTTCTCACCGTTGAGGGTCTTGGGAGCCCAGATGTTCAGATTCTGGCAGTCCTCACTCTGCTTTTCCAGCATGTGCAGTCCGCGATAGTAGGCAAAGGGGTTGGGAGCCAGCACCTGCATGGCGATGGGGCCATGATGGTAAGCATTCTTCACACCCTCCCAGGGCTCTACCATGGTGGGCATCTGGAAGCGCTTTGCGTGGGCATACTGCACACCCATGAAGATGTTCACATCGCCATAGGTAACACCGCGCAGCTTACCCTGCTTGGTATCCACAACAGGTCTTGTGGGTTCGAAAACAAACTGATTCATAATGTGTTTCCTTCCTTTGTTAGTAATATACAGGTATCACTAGATGATTCTATACTATTGATCCCCAAACCAATTGTCAAGGACGGCACGGGGCGTATACTTTCAAAAAAGAACACTCTCTTCTGCAATTATGCATCAGAGAGTGTTTTGTTTTAAAAAGTTAGTTGGAATGCTGCCGCAGCATGGTGTAGTATTCTTCCTTATCGATGGTACCGTTGGCCAGAAGGTTATCCAGCTGCTCCTTCCAGTGCTCTTGAGAAGAGTGAATCTGACGGGGGGCTTGGAGGTTGGCGATTTTTCCGGTCTTAGAATCAATGCGATAGTCACGTGTATGATCGATTCTGTCGTGGGAATCGTCAGTTCTTACATTCTTTTTCTTTACCCCTTTTGCAGCGGCAACAGAGAGCAGCACGATAGCCGCAAAAAATAGGATTGCAAAAACGGAAACTGCCGGAATAGACGAATCGTTCAGGAAGCTTACGAGCGACACAATGATAATAAAAATGAGAAAGCCGTTTGGCTGTTTCTTTTTCTGTTTTTGGTTTGTCTGCATTTCTGCCACTTCCTTTCATGGCTATTATAATAGGCTTTTGCGGAAAATACAACAAAAATCGAAAATAAAAACGGAATTGTTAAGTATGGTCGGTTTCCGGCGTGTTTACATTCCATCCCGATTGTGCTATATTGAATCTATCAAAATCTGGGAGGGCGACCGGATGAGTGCAAAAAGTGTTTTGATTGCGGATACAACGAAGCAGGAGCGGATTGAAATCATCCGCAGATGGATCCCTGCAGATGAAGCTCTGGATGAGAGCGATATCGATCTTTGGGAATTCTATGATGATTATATTCAGGGGAAGAAAGAAATATCGGAATGCAATGCTGCTTTTCAGGCAAATTTTTAAGGCTTCTATTGCAATTTTCGGATTGCCATTGTAGAATAAAGGGGAAATGGGGTCACGTGACTTTGTTTTATTTTAAAGAGAGAAAGGATCATCAACATGGGAAAATTTGTTATCAAAACCGCAAAGACTGGCTTTAAATTTGATCTGAAGGCAACTAACGGTGAAATCATTGCTTCTTCTCAGGTATATACTACCGAGGCTGCATGCAAGAAGGGTGTTGAGAGTGTCCGTAATAATTGTGTCGGTGAGATCGAGGATCAGACTGTGGAAGGCTATGCTCAGGTCAAGCATCCGAAGTTCGAGGTTTATACCGATAAGGCTGGTGAATTCCGCTTCCGTCTGAAGGCAAAGAACGGCCAGATCATCGCTACCTCCGAAGGCTATAAGGCAAAGACAAGCTGCATGAACGGTATCGCCAGCATCAAGAAGAATGCTCCCGATGCACAGGTCGTCACCGAATAAGTTTCTTTGTACATAAGGTTCGCCCTCAATGGTTTTTCCATTGAGGGCGATTTTTTGCTGTTTAGGGAATGACGGGTGTCCAGTAGTTGTTTTGATAGATGTCGGTGACGCGATAGGCAGCCACGGCATCGATATCAATGTAGACGTTGCTGATCATTTCCTCTCCGGTGTAGATGTGCTGATCTCCCAGGAAGTAACTGTCGAGGAAGCTTCCGTCATAGGCGTAGTAGTCGCAGAGGAAGTCAATGGTGTCTCCAACCTCAATTTCCGTGATGCCCTTTGCGATGGTGTCGGTTTCACCGTCCCGGTAGTCGGTTCTGGCACCGGCAATGTAGCCATAGGGATTTTCGGAACTGAATACCAGAATGAGGTCAGCGCGGCTGTCATTCAGCAGCACGGGAACCCTGCCGGTAATGGTGTAGGAGCCGTCTTCCTCCACAGTGGTGTTGGTGTGGTAGTAGGCGATGGGTTGGCTGTCGATGGCGAGCCAGGTGCCGTCATAGGTACCGATGAGGTCGCCGTCAGTGGTGAAGTCAAAGGTGTTGTCCAGTCCCAGATCAATGTATCCTTCACCGTCATCCACAAAGACGTTCAGTTCCAGATCCTGCACCAGGCTCCACTGCTTTTCACTCATGTGCATGAGATAGCCGCCGCTTGTGCTTGTCCATACCATGGCATCGGGATCGAAGCGGTTCTCGGAGAGGAATTCTACAGCAGAATCGATATCCATGCTGCGGTCGAAGAAGGAGGAACTCTCGGAGCTTCCGCCCAGCAGCTGAGTCAGCATCTGGGCCAGCAGATCACCACCGATGGAGGAGCTGCCGTAGGAACCGCCGCTGAGGGAGGTCAGGGGAGAGGTAGTACCGCCCGCTGCGGTCTGGCCGCTGACTTCCATGCTGGCAAAGGCACGGATGCAGTCAGAGTAGGCATCATCCATTCCAATGGCATCATAGGCGGCTACAGCGGAATTGACCTTGTTGACCTTCTGATAGGGGAAGTACAGGGAAAGACCGTAGGCATTGGTCATATCGGAGGAGGTCTTGTTGTACTTGACAGCGGAAAGAATGGTTTCTGCCAGAGCTTTGCTCTCTTTCGTTCCCAGCTTCAGCGCCAGATGCACAAGGTCGATCTGATCGATCTTACTGGAAACGGCAAATTCCCGAGCGGAGCTGCGGGCGTTGGAAACGGCCTGGTAGCCGTCATTCTTCAGCAGTTCCAGGGTGGATGAGGCAAAAGACTTAAAATCGGAAGGAACGGTGGCTTCCAGCTCAGCCAGGTCCACGACGGAAAGGGTGGTCTTCTGACCGGGGCAGCTTTGTGCACAGGCACCAACAAAATCGTCAGCGATGGTTTTGCCGATCTCCAGGGTAGACATGGAGGTGTTTTTGGACAGGGCAGTAAGCCAGTTGGTATAGTACCAGCCGAGGCCGGGCTCTGTTTCTTCGGAGGCAATCAGATAGTCGGCATAAGGAGCCATAGTCAGTCCGGTCTCCAGGGTCGCCATCAAGCAGGCATCGAAGCCGATAAAGTCGAACTTCGTCTTAGCGGAGGACAGGGCTTCGTTCAAACCCTTCAGGGACATGGCACCTGCACTTCTGTTCTTTTCATCATAGCCGTAGCCGCTGATGCTTCCGCCGCCGTGATCCCAGAGAATCAGCATATTCCGGTTGGCGGGGAAGTTCTCACTGCAGTACTGGATAAAGGAGCTTAAGGTCTTGGGAGAGGTCATGACACCGGTACCGGCGTCCTTCTCCAGGCACAGCAGACCGCCATCCTGGGCCTTGTAGATCTGGTTGACGCTGCTGCTCATAACATTGTTTTTCCATTGTGTGCAGCCGCCGGAATAAATGATCAGGTTGACCTTGTCGCTGAGGGTGGCAGAGAGCATCTCTTTGAGGTCTTTCGTTGCCATGCCGCTGCGGGATTCCAGGTCGGTTCCGCACAGGTAGAGCATGATGGTAACGGTATCCTGGCCGTTGCCCTTGATCTGCGTATATTTATTGCGGGCAGCAGGATCCACGGAAGTATTCAGCTTTCCGGTGTTGGCAGTTTTCATCCAGCCGGAGCTGCCGTAAGTACCGGAGGATCCGGTCTGGGAGAACATTCCGGAGTAGTCAAAGCCTTGGGTCATGCTGGAGCCCAAAGCACCGAAAATGCTGCTCAGGGGATTTTCCATGGAAGCGGGAGAAGTGGTCTGGGTATATGTCGGTTGAGTATTGATAGGCGCAGTTTGACCGGAATCACCGCCCAGCAGATTGAGCGCACCGCCACCGCCGCCGAAGAGAATTACCAGCAGAATGATCAGCTTGAAGATTCCGCCGCCTCCGGAGCTGCTTCTGGCGGGGCTGTTTCCGCCGGAACTGTTGGATGAGGGCCGGGGGAATCCTCCGGAACTTCCTACAGGACCGGTACCTTGACCGCTGCCTCTGCGGCCGACGGGTTTTCCGCTGCCGGTAATATTCTTTTGTCTGCCCTGTGGTCTGTTTTCCATAGGAGCATTCCTCCTTTATTTACTGTATGTTATCTGCCAAATAATTTTGAAAAAGCGGAAACGGTGCCCTCCATTTGGGATGCTACCGTCTGCAGGGTAGTGATCAGATCGTTGAGTTTTTCAATATCGATCCCTTGCAGGTTATCGGCAGCACCGCTCAGAGCCTGAATTCCCTCGTTAATTGCGGCAATATCTGCCTGGGAAAGGGTGTCGGCGGCATCAGCAAGAGAGGCAACGGCGCTGTTAATGGTCTTCATATCCACGTTGTTCAGATCATTGGCCACAGCATCCAGAGAAGCAATGGTGTCATTGATCAGCTCCAGATCCAATGCCTGCATCTGCTTGGCAACACCGGACATTTGCACAACAAGAAAGAGACTGACGACCAGAATCAAAATGAAAATGCAGGAAAGAAGCACCGTCTGGGTTTTCATGTGCTTCAGCTGCAGCTGCTGGAAGGATTTTTGTTCTTCGTTCATACGGAACCCTCCTTTTTCTTCTTATTATACAAATCCGTCGTTCAAAAATCAATCATAATAGAAAAAGTCCCCGGATTTCTAAAATCCGGGGACAGTGCGTTTTAGACGATACCGGTCAGATCGTATGCATCCAGGAATGCCTGTGCCTTCTGGCATACGCCGGAGAGGCAGCTCTCCTCGAAGGGGGTATCCAGATCTGCCTTCTTCAGCAGGTTCACAAAGGTGTCGCTGCCGCCCTGCACGGTATAAGCCATGTAGTGCTTCCAGGCATTTTCCCGATCCTCCTGGATCATGGACCAGAACTGGAGGCTGACGGTCTGGGCCAGGCAGTAGTCGATGTAGTAGAAAGGACTGCCGTAGATATGGCTCTGACGCTGCCAGGCTTCGCCTTCACCGTAGAAGGGGATCTCGCCGTCCAGCTTTACCCAAGGCATGTAGATGCCCTGCAGACGCTTCCACTCGGCGTGACGCTCTGCGGGAGTCATCTCCGGCTTCTCATAAACGGAGTGCTGGAAATGGTCAACCAAAGTGCCGTAGGGGATGAAGGTCAGAGCACCGGAGAGGTGGCTGTAAAGGAACTTCTTGGCATCGGCACCGAAGAAATCATCGGCGAACATTTCACCGAAGAATTCCATGGACATGGAGTGAACCTCGCAGCCTTCCATGCTGGGCCACATATAGGAGGAGGGAACACGCTTGCGGTTCATGTAGGAAGCAAAGGCGTGACCTGCCTCGTGGGTAACGACCTCCACATCGTGCTGGGTGCCGTTGAAGTTTGCGAAAATGAAGGGAACCTCATAGTCGCCGATCTCGGTGCAGTAGCCGCCGCCAGCCTTGCCGTCGGTGGACAGCACATCCAGCAGCTCGTTATCCAGCATCACGCTGAAGAACTCGCTGGTCTCGGGGGACAAGGCATCGTAGAACTTTTTACCCGCTGCCAGAACGGCATCGGCATCACCGGCGGGACGGGGATTGCCGCTGCGGAACTCCAGAGCGTTGTCTGCGTAGTCCATGGGATAGGACTTGCCCAGACGCTGTGCACGAGCCTTATAAATGCTGTCTGCAACAGGAACCAGATGCTTTACAACGGCTGCACGGAACTTCTCCACATCGGCCTTGCCGTAGCAGTTACGGCCCATGCGATAGTAGCCCAGAGTGGTGTAGCCTTCGTAGCCCAGCTTCTTGCCCATGCGGGTACGAACCTTAACCAGCTTGTCATAGATCTCGTCGAGCTTATCCTGGTTGTCCTTGTACCACTGGCCCTCTGCCTTCCAGGCGGCTGCGCGGATCTCATCATTTGCATCGCTCTTGAAGGGGGACATACGGCTCAAGGTGTAGGTGCCGCCGCGGAACTCAATCTGTGCGCTGGCGATAAGAGTCTGGTACTCCTTAACAAGCGCATTTTCCTCCTGCAGGTCGGCAATAATCTCCGGGGAGAAGGTCTTCAGGCTGATTTCGGTGTTGACGAACATCAGATCGCCGAATTCTTTCTCAAAATCGGGACGGAACTTGCTCTCCAGCATGGCGGCATCCCATGCGTTGGCAGCCTCTGCGATCTGGGGTTCTGCTTCGTTCCAGAAATCGGACTCGGCTTTGTAGAATTCGTCCCGGGTATCAATGGAATACCGAATGGAGCACAGGGTGGCCATGGTATTGATGTGCTTGGAGTAGTTCTCCTGCTCGGTGAAGACGGCCTTGGCTTCTTCGTAGCTGCCTGCGTTTTTCAGCTTTTCGGTGAGCTGATACAGCTCTGCCTTAACTTCTTCCACATCCGGACGGGAATAGGGCATTTCAGAAAATTTCATTGGGATTCTCTCCTTTGCGTGAATTACCATAACTATACCGAAATTGGGAATTAATGTCAATATACCGGGCACGGAATCGGAGAAAAAGGGGGATGGCTTGCCTCGAATCGATAAAAAAATGCCGAAATAACGCAAGAAATGATTGACAAGAAATATCGGGTGTACTAGAATGAATGGGCAGAAGATTCTTTTTGCAATTTATTATTTTGGAGGCTGTTTATGCTTTTTCAGGTTTATGGCGAAACCGCAGGATATCAGCTTTTAGGTTGGCTTCTGGTGTTTGTGGGTCTGGTGTTGGCAAACGAATTTTCCCGCCGCACAAAGATCGGTGGCATTATTTGCTTCCTGGCAATTCCTGCAATTCTTACGGTGTATTTCATTTCCATCTATGTAGGCGCTGCTGCCGGTGCCGAGTGGGCTCTCAATAATGATACCTATGTTCATATGAACAGCTGGTTCCATTATGCAAAGCTGTATGCTGCAACCGCAGGCTGTATTGGCTTTATGATGCTCAAGTACAAGTGGAGCATCGGCAAAACCCATTGGTTCAAGTGCTATCCCTTCATTATTGTTGCTATCAACATTCTGATCGCAGTTGCATCCGATTTCGAGTCCATGATCAAGGCCGGTTCTCTGTCCGGTGGCTGGTGGCTCTCCTCCGAGGGCGTTTGGCTGTACGGCGGCTGGTGGAACCTGCTCAATGGTCTGGCAGGTATCGTCAACATTTGCTGCATGACCGGTTGGTGGGGCATCTACTCCTCCAAGAAGCATGATGATATGCTGTGGCCGGATATGACTTGGGTGTACATCGTGGCTTACGACATCTGGAATTTCCAGTATACTTATCTGAATCTGCCTACTCATGCATGGTATTGCGGCATGGCTCTGCTGCTGGCTCCCACCTTTGCCAACGCTCTGTGGAATAAGGGCGGCTGGATCCAGAACCGTGCAAATACCCTGGCTATGTGGTGCATGTTTGCACAGGTCTTCCCCCTGTTCCAGGATAACAGCGTGTTTACCACGGTTTCTTCCGTCTATGGTGCAGGCGGCATTGCCGCAGCTACCGGCGCTGCTATGCCTGTAACTGCCAATCCTACCGCTCAGGGTGTGATTTCCGTCCTGTCTCTGGGCATCAATGTCCTGGCACTTGCCTTTATCATCAAGCGTTCCATTGAGCAGAAAAAGAATCCCTATACCGGTGAAATTTTCGTCGGAACAAAGGATTTCGAAATTGCCATGGCTCGTGCAGAAAAGGCCTAATTTGCAGTTCATAAAAACCCGGTTGATGAAAATCAACCGGGTTTTTGCATATTCCAAAGCCGGAATTGATTTTTGACTTTTTCTTTGCTACAATGTCAGAAAAAATGTGCGGAGATGCTGCAATTGGAAAATTTTGTATTTGCATTAAATTCAACCCTTCCGGTTTTTCTTACCATTCTGCTGGGCTTTTTCCTGCGGAAAGTCAGTATTGTCAATGATGCATTTAATAAAGTCGCGAATGACTATGTGTTTAAGTGTGCTTTGCCCCTGAGCCTCTTTCGCTCCGTGGCAACCATGGATTTCTATAAGGACTTTGATCCTATGTTCTGCCTGTTCTGCTTCCTGGGAACGACAGTGATGTTTCTTGGCGTTTGGGGCCTTTCCTACCTTTTCGTGAAAGACAAGGGACAGATCGGTGCCTTTGCCCAGGCATCCGCCCGGTCCAGCGCAGCGGTTCTGGGTATTGCTTTTGCAACTGCGATTTACGGCGATACCGGTATGGTTCCCATGATGATCATGGCTGCAGTTCCGTTTTTCAATCTGTACAGCGTGTGTATCCTCAGTCTTTCCCCCCAGGTGGATGAGGATGGAAAACTGATCCCCGGAAGCGGGGGAACCGGTGCAATTCGAAAGGCTGCCGTCAATGTGGCAAAAAATCCGCTGATTATCAGCATCTTGATTGCCATTCCCTTTGCTCTGCTGCGGATTCAGCTTCCGGCATTTCTTGACAGCGCTGTGAAGTCTGTCGGCGGTACGGCCACGCCCATCTCCCTTGTGGTGCTGGGTGCCTCCTTCTCCGGCGGGGCAGCGCTGACCCGTTGGAAGGGTGCGGTCTGCAGTTCACTGATTAAGCTCTTCGTTCTTCCGGCAATTTTTCTGCCCATTGCGGCTGCTATGGGTTTCCGGGAAACGGCTATGGTGGCCATCCTCATTATGGTAGGTTCTCCCACAACGGTGTCCTGCTATGTTATGGCCAAGAGTATGCACGGCGATGGAGTACTGACCTCCAATGCGGTTATGCTCTCCACGCTTCTGTCCTCGGTCTCCATTACCTTCTGGCTCTTTGTTCTGCGCAGCTTCGGACTGATTTAAAAACCGCATGCCCATTCCGGATGATTATCCCCTAAAAAAGAGATGAGTAAAATGAAAAGCAACAGAAAAGCCACAGCCATGATGATCCTCTCCATGGCGGTATTCGGCACCATAGGCCTCTTCGTGCGGAAAATCCCCGTATCCTCCGGGGAAATTGCACTCTACCGTGCGGTTTTGGCATCCATCCTGCTGGGCCTGTTCCTGATATTCACAGGGCAGAAAATTCCCTTCGCTTCCATTCGTGGAGCATTGCCCCTACTGCTGATTTCCGGCGTTGCCATGGGATTTAACTGGATATTGCTCTTTGAGGCCTACCGATATACCACAGTTTCCATCGCGACACTGAGCTATTATTTTGCTCCGGTGATCGTTACGGTTGCCTGCCCCATCCTGTTCCATGAGAAGATGACGGCGAAAGGCTGGATCTGCTTTGCCATGTCTACTCTGGGTATTGTACTCATTACCGGCATCGGTGATTTTTCCCAGAGTAACCGGCATTTCCTGGGCATCCTGTTCGGCCTTGGCGCTGCCTGCCTCTATGCAACCGTAATTCTGATTAATAAATTCATCAAGGGTGTGGAGGGAATCCACAGGACATTTCTGCAGTTCCTTGCAGCCTCAGCTGTCCTGCTGCCCTATGTGCTGTTGACCGGCGGCATCCATGTGACGAATCTGTCGTTTTCCGGGTGGGTCTATTTGCTGATTGTCGGAATCGTGCACACGGGTGTTACTTATGTGCTGTATTTCTCTTCTTTGAAAGAATTGCCGGGGCAGGAGGCTGCGATCCTCAGCTATATCGATCCTCTGGTGGCGGTGCTGATTTCTGTATTGATCCTGGGGGAGGGCATGACGGGCCTCCAGGCTGTCGGCGGACTGCTGATCCTGGGATTTACCCTTTGGAATGAATTATCCGCGAAATAAAAGAAGCTCACAGGCTTTTGCCTGTGAGCTTTTCTGTTACTGAAATTCAATTTCATCCAGAAGTTTTGCCAGCTCTTTTCTTGCTTTCGCAATTTCGCTGTGATCCTGGCGATTCAAAATGCGCTCGAATTTCATAATTGCCTCATTGATGATCTCCCGGTCATAGGTGAAGGATTCCTCATACAGCCGTTCTCCCCGAAGCAGCAGAAGTCGGTTTTCCTCGTCTTCTCTGGGATTCTGCTTGAGGTAGGCCAGCCGTTTCATCCGTTCTTCCGCTTCCTCTTCGCTGAGTTTGCGTTCCTCATTCTGGACGAAAACCTTGCGGGTAACACCGGAGGATACCACACATACCACAACTTCCAACAGGGAATTTACATCGTAGGTATAGGTGATATCGATGGCTTCCTGCCCTTTGGGGGCGGCAGGTACGGGAACGGAGATCTCACCCAGCAGGAAGTTGTTTCTTGCCATGCGGCTTTCACCCTGGAGGATCTTTACATTGACGCGAGTCTGGTTGTCATGAGCGGTATATACCCGCTGGGTTCTGCTGACGGGGATGACCGTATTCCGCTCAATGATGGGCAGGTAGTGCCCGCTTTCGGAGAAGGTCCCGTTATCCATATTGACTTCCGTGCCCAGGGTAAAGGGGCAGACGTCCGTCAGTACGATTTCCCGAATCTCCTGATCCCGCAGCTTCATTCCGCATTGTCCCGCAGCACCCAGGGCAACTGCGGTATCGGGATCGACTACAGCATCGGGAAAACGACGGAACATTTTGAGCACGAAACGCCGCACAATGGGCAGCCGTGTAGCACCGCCCACCAGAATGATGCGATCAATATCGTCCAGCTTTGCACCGGCGTCACGGAGGCTCCGCTCAATGGGGCGACGCAGCCGATCCAGCAGGGGAGCGCAGGCCTTTTCGTACTCAGCAAGGGTAACCTTCTGGGAAACGGTTTCCTCGTTTATGGTGCAGGTAAAGGTGACCTCATCCGCTTCGGAGAAGCTGCATTTGCTGATTTCCGCGGAACGCATCACTTCGTTCATGGTGCGTACGTCCAGAGATTCCGGGGCAATGGCAGCCTTCTCCAGGCACATTTTGGCCAGCAGCGCCGTAAAGTCCTCACCGCCGATAAAGTTATCGCCGGCAATGGCGTGTACTTCCATAATGCTGCCGTAAAATTCCAGAATGGACACATCAAAGGTGCCGCCGCCCAGGTCAAATACCAGGCAGCGTTCCTCCTGGCCTCGATTGCCTACACCGTGGGCAATGGCGGCAGCGGTGGGTTCGTTGATAATACGGCTGACTGTCAGACCTGCCAGTTCGCCGGCCTGCTTGGTGGCTTTGCGCTGCAGGTCGTTGAAGTAGGCGGGAACACTGACAATGGCCTCTGTGACCTCGCAGCCCAGATAGCTTTCCGCATCCTCTTTCAGAGAACGCAGCACCAGGCTGGAAAGCTCTTCCGGCCGGAATTTCTGATTTCCGAGGATATATTCCTTTTCGGTGCCCATGCTCCGCTTGAATACCCGGGCGGTGCGCAGGGGATGCAGGATTCCGTATTCCTTTGCGGTCTCGCCGACCAGAATGGTGCCGTCTTCATCCAGACTGACAACGGAGGGAGTCAGCATTTTTCCCAACCGATTGGGAATCAGTTCGGCCTTTCCGTTTCGAAAACAGGCGGCGAGACTGTTCGTTGTTCCAAGATCAATTCCAATCATCATGATTTGAGCCCTTTTCGCTTCAGGTGGTGCAGCTGGATGACAAAATCTTCATCATCCGGCCAATCTTTCATGCCTTTCTTTGCCATTTCCAGAGATTTTTCCGGATCGCCGAACAGTTCAGCCATATCCATCTCATAGATATCCGCATCCTTACATCTGCCGTAGGGACAGCTGATGCAGAGAGGGAGATTTCTGGCGACAGCCAGCTCGTTTATGGCTTCTTCTTTTCTGCCGAGAATTGCGAGCAGTAGGCTTCTGCGTGCGCGATACATGGCTTCATCCCGCAGGTGTCCCTTTAACACCTCATCACAGGCTTCCAGGCCTTTTTGCGCATATTCTTTTGCCTTTTTTAAATTTCCTTCCCGGAAGGAAGCAATGGCAAGATTCATGTAGGCGTAGTTCAGTCCGCCGATGTTGTCGTCGGCAACTTTCTTAAGTCGGTCCTGTAAAATTTTATTGATGGTACGGGTCTTTCCTCCAATTTCGGCAGCCAGAAGATTGATATCCTCGGTATCCGACTGATCAAGATTCAGACTGTAATTATCCCGCTTCAGCCATGCCTCCACCTGCTTGTCCTTCCGGATGCTGGTTTTGATCCATGCGGCAACGGCAGAGGATCGGCCGTCTTTTTGACGACGCCATTTTTTGATATGCTTCTCGGCATCATCCCACAAGCCAAACTGGGCGTAGATATCGTAAATCTTTTCGTTTCCGCCGGAATAACCGTACTTGTCCATGGCTTCCCGGACAACTGCTACCGCTTCGTGGGGCCTGCCGAGACGACGCAGGATCTGTACCTTTCGCAGATAATAGGCAGTCTGGTTTCCTTCCCGATCTTTTACAATTTCCAGAGCTTTTTCTGCCTGTATAAGTGCCTCTTCCAGCCGACCGGTCGCTTCATAGACATAGCTCAGCCGATAATATCCATCGAGAACATCCGGTTCCTGTGCCTGTTCGGCAAGGAACATTTTTTCTGCTTCGGCGAAATTGCCCAGCTGCATTTGGCACATACCGACATAGAAGAGAAAATCCGGATCATTTTCGCTGTCATCCAGTAGAATCTGATAGTAATGCAGGGATTTATCGGCGTATTTTTCCAGATCGCTGTAGTAAACCTCAGCCAGCTGACGCTCAATATAGAGGTTGCGGCGGGGACGGGCTTCCAGGGTATGATAGATTTTCAGAGCCTCTTCCTTTTTGCCGTCCTTCTTCAGAAGCCATGCCTTATAGTCCAGGCAGCTGCCATCCTCGGGATCGTAGGAAAGGCCCTTCTCCAGTAGTTCCATAAGGACATCCCGATCCTCCTGCTTGCTCATATCCAAGCTCTCGGCCTTCAGAGAAGTTATGCGGAAGTAGAGATCGGCAGCCCAACTGGGGGATTCTCCGGCTTCCAGCCGCTGGGCCAGGGCATTGTAGCCTTCCAGAGCTTTTTCGTTGTTTTTCTCGTCCAATTCCGCCAGCATGGCTTCGCACCACAGCAGATCCGTGGCATCGGTGATTTCGTTTTCGTGGAGGAAATTCACAATATTCCGGGCTTCCTCATAAGCGCTGTTGCGGATGAGGATCTGCATTTTCAGCGTGTATTCGCCCAGGTCGCTTCGGTCAATATCCATGGCGTGATTGACTGCATCAAAGGCGTCCTGATCCCGACGCAGACCAAAGAGGGCAAGGGCATACAGCAGGTAGGTGTGATAGGCATCGGGAATCAGTTTGGTCAGCTGTTCGCCCAATTCCGCAGCACGCTCGTAATTCCTTACGGAAAGGTAGAAACGGATCAGATATGTGAGGATTTCTCCGTTTTCCGGAGCCATAGCCAGAGATTCCTCATAGGTAGCGATGGCTTCTTCTTTCCGGCCCAATTGATACAGGAGGCCTGCCTTGGCGAAAACACGTTCCGGAAGAGTGCCGATTCGCTTATCCGTCTTTTCGGTTCCGTCAGGCTTCATATCCTTAATGACCGCAATCAAAGCATCGCAATGCTCCAGAGCAGCCTCATATTCATTCAGGCTGTTGTGAATCTGACCGAAAAGGTTGTGGTAGACATAGGGTGTCAATGCGCTGGAATCAATGCCGTCGGCAACCCGGCGGGCATCCTCCGGACGTTCGTTTTGCAGGTAGCACCAGGCAAGATCCTTCCGTAGTTCCGTATTATCCGGCTCGGAAACCAGCTTGTTTTCGTACTCTTCGATGAGAGCTTCATTCCAGTTCGTCCGCACCTGGTTGAGCTGATGCAGCTGCTTCTGATCGCCGTTTGCGGCGGTCATCAGATCGGAGACCAGGTCAATGGCATCGCTGTATTTTCCCTGTCCGGCCAGAGACTGGGCAAGGAGCCAGGTTGCCCGTCCATGCTGAGGGAACAGCTCCAGGGCACGACGGCTCAGAGCTTCTCCTTCTGCCCAATCCTTGCTCTGAACCAGAGCGGATGCGGCTTCCAGGGTAAGATGCAGATCTTCCGGATAATTTTTGCTGAGGGCAATCAGATCGGCAATGCATCCGGTGTCTCCATGGAAAAGGCTAATCTGCAGGCGCAGAGCATCGCCGTAGGGATGATGCTCGGAAAGATAATCCATTTCCTCCAGCAGAGGTGTTGCTTCTTCGTAGCTGACTCTTCCTGCTTTCAGATACAGCTTGCGATAGGCATCGCAGTCTTCGCCGTTTTCTCCGGGAGTATACAGTTTATAGGGAGGATCGTCCGAATAGCGGATGCCGTCCAGAATAACGTAGTCCACAAACTCCCGGGGATAGTTTTCGTAGAGTTCGGATGCCCGGCGGAAGAAATCAAATTCCTCGTCCAGTACCAGCCAGACACTCTGGGGGAGGTAATACTTTTGCATCAGAAATTGCACCAGGGCAGACTCTGCCTGGGACCTGGAGTCAAGAGCGATGCAGACATCCTCGCTGAGCAGTTCTTTCCAGCAGGCAGGGTCAATACGTCTGGGGAAATCATTGTACAGGGCGGCCAGTTTTTCTGCCCAGAGCTCCACAGGGGGGTTCTCGGTTTCCGGCTTTTCTTCCTGGTCTGCCAGGGAAAGGGCTTCTTCGTAGGCGGCACGGAGCTGCTTAAATTCCTCGGGCTTGTCTTCCGGGTTCATATCAACAAGCTGGGAACGGTATGCCCGTGTAATTTCTTTTTTATCTTTTGTGGGTGCAATACCCAAAATGGTCCAGTTCATGACATACCTCCACCATAAATATATTCATATAAAAATTTTATCATTTTTACCGTATTTGTCAAGAATTGCAGAAAAAACCGCCCTCAATACAAAATGACGAGGGCGGTTTTGGGAGATTCTAAAAGTTATGACTTGTATCCGAATTCTTTCAGATTGATGTCCATCAAAAACGCATCCCTTTCGCTGAGGGGAGCGTCATCCATAGAAATGGTATCAAAGAGATGAATGGTGTGGGGATCCTCCGGGGTGTATTTTCTCCACAGGGGCATATCTTCACCATTGGCATCCTTGCCGTTGGGATCGCCGTTTTTGGCAAAGTTCGTCCAGTAGTTGCACATCTGCCGGGCAAGATCGTAGTGATGACCGTCAAAAGGACGCCAACACTTCATGAGAGTTTCAAACTGGAACCAGAGATCGGAGGAGTGGAAGGGACCGGCATCGTCACCGGGAATGGTAGGGCCAAAGAGATAGGAATATACGGTCCTGCCCTGGTCTGCGCAGACCTTGCACATCAGTTTGTTGCCCAGATCCATCTGGCCTACAATTACAGATTGTTCCAAGGGCTTGTCGTCTTTGCGGCAGATATCCAGGAATTCCCCTGCGTATTTGCCTAGTTTTTCCTTTGCAAATTCGGTAGGATCCTGTCCGGGTCTGGGAGCAATGGGGAATTCCACGGTGGTGTTGCCGATCATAAAATCAACGTCATTCACTTCATTTGCCAGAATAGTATCATTCATGGGCTTTGTGAGGTAACGGTCATCCACGACGGCACCCCAGAAATAGTTGCCCTCGCAGAATTTTTCCTCAATGTACTTTGCATCCAGAGCTCTGGCCTCAGCCAGGGTTTTGACACCCAGCTTTTCAAAGAAGGCAATGCCGTCCTGCTCGGCATCTTTCAGAGACTTGACGCTCATGCCCCGGCATACCGGATAAATGGGGTCCATGCCGCCAATGGATTCGATAATGGCCTTCTGGAAGACACCCTTTGTCTTCGGGGAACACATATGGGAAACCACGCTGAAAGCACCTGCGGACTGACCGAAGATGGTAATATTTTCGGGGTCTCCGCCGAAGTTGGCTATGTTGCGCTTGACCCATTCCATGCCTGCCAGCTGATCCTGATAGGCAAAGTTGGCAGGAGCATCCGGGTTTTCCGCGGTGATTTCCGGATGGCAAAGAAGACCGAATACGTTGACACGATAGCCGATGGAAGCCAGGATCACACCCCGGGAGGCAATGCGCTCGCCGTCAAATTCCATTTCGTGGGCATAGCCTTCCTGCAGTCCGCCGCCGAAGATCCAGATCATGACGGGCAGCTTTTCATCCGGGGACTTTGCCGGCGTCCAGATGTTGACCCGCAGTCCGTCCTCGCTCATGGGAATATCCGGATCCACATGCCATTCTTTGGAATAAAAGGCGTTGGGGTCCTTACCGGGTCCCCGCTGCATGGAGATGGGGCCGAATTCATAGCACTCCCGAATGCCGTCCCAGTTTGCGGCAGGCTGGGGAGGACGCCAGCGGTTCTCGCCGGCGGTATCTGCGGCAAAAGGAATGCCCTTGAATACAGTGATGCGTGCATCGGTTCCGGGAAAGCCTTTTACAAGGCCGTTTTCGGTTTTTGTGATTCTCAGCATGGCAAAGACTCCTTTTCGGTTGTTTTCTGTTATCATAGCAAAGTCTCTGGGAATTCTCAATGGGTGCACATGCATTTTTTGTGTATTTTATGGCAAAACGGAATCTCTCTTGCAAATATACTTGTCACATGGTACAATAGCCGCAAATAAAAGGCGAGGTGTGCGCTATGGGAAAGACGACAACGAGATCCGTGATTGTGAATACCGCTAAGGGTATACTGAAGGGATATACTTCCGATGATGTAAATATCTTTTTGGGCATCAAATATGCCAATGCCAAAAGGTGGCAGATGCCGGAACCGGTAAAACCCTGGAAGGGTGTCAAGGCTGCCTACGGCTATGGTTTTGGCAGTCCTACGGGACTCCATCTGCCCGGAGACGAGACGATGATGCCTCTGCGCTTCTGGCCGGAAAATGAAAACTGTCAGTTTCTGAATATCTGGACCAAGAGTGTGGAACCCGGTGTCAAACGGCCGGTCATGGTCTGGTTCCATGGCGGCGGCTATGCCCTTGGCTCTGCCATGGAGCATATGTACTATGATGGGGAGAGCTTGTGCAATCACAATGACGTTGTGGTGGTCTCCTTGAACCATCGTCTGAATATTCTGGGATATTTGGATCTTTCTCCCTTTGGAGAGAAGTATTACAACTCCGGAAACGTGGGTAATGCCGATATTGTTGCCGCACTGCAGTGGGTCAGGGAAAACATTGCCTTTTTCGGCGGTGACCCGGAAAATGTGACCATCTTCGGCCAGTCCGGCGGCGGTTCCAAGGTGCGGGATATCATGCAGACCCCTGCGGCCGACGGCCTGTATCACAAAGCCATTGTCCAGAGCGGCGTATTTGAGGCCTTTGCCGATAACAATAAGGAGCATAACGGCAGGGAAATCGTTACTGCCATGATGGCGGATCTGGAAATCACTGATGTGGAGGAATTGGAGACACTTCCGTTTGATAAGCTCTCTGACAGCTATGATCGGGTGGCTCCGGCCATCCGGGATAAGGGTGGTTATGTGGGCGGAATCCCGCTGCCGAACGACTGGTTCATTGGTGACAGTATGCATGTTGGGTTCAATCCCTATAGTTTGACAGTTCCAACCATGATCGGTACTACATTTGCGGAATTCAGCTATACGCTTGCCCCGGAGAATAAGTATGAGATGACCCACCAGGAGCAGATTGCCTACCTGGCAAAGCTGTACGGCGACAAAGCGGAAACCGTAGGGGAACTGTTCCACAAGGCCCATCCGGACAAAAACCTGTGTGATGCCGCAGCTGCCGATGAGTTTATCCGGCTGCCCTCCCTGCGCTATGCCCACAAGCTTGCTTCTGTCAGCAAAGCTCCTGTCTACATGTATATGTATAGCTATGAAACCAATATGGAGCATACCGCTGCCTGGCATCTGGCGGAAATTCCCTTTACCTTCCGGAATGTTCACATGATTCCCAGATTGATCGAGGAGGGCGTTTCCAATGTGCTGGAGGATCAGATCGCCAATGCATGGGTCTCCTTTGCCCAGCAGGGCAACCCCTGGCATGCCATGCTTCCGCAGTGGCCGGAAACTACCCAGGAGGATGACTATACCATGATCTTCGACCGCCAGGTTCGTATTGAGAAGAACTTTGACCGGGAATTCCAGAATTACATGGGTGAGCATTTCCCCCAGTCCATCGTAACCGTTGCCGTGGGAAATTCCCACGAGGATGAAGCAGAATAAGAAAGAAAGCCTCCGATGTATTAGTCGGAGGCTTTGTTAACTTCTGTTACCGTCAGCGTATTTTCAACGACCCGGAAACGAATGTCGAATCCGGCAAAGCTCAACCCGTAAATGCGATCCGGTTTTCTTTGATAAGATGGCCTGGGATCATGGGAAAGCACCTCTTTTGCGGCTTCCTGTTTTTCCTCCGGAAGACGGGCAAGGAGATGATCCGGAAAATCCACCTCCAGTAGAAAGTCTCCTGCGGTGTCGGTAAAACCGCCGGTGGCATCGGGATGGCAATCGCCGTAGGGAATATAGGGCTTGATATCCAGGATGGGAGTGCCGTCCATGAGGTCGGCTCCCGCCACATGGATCACGGTACCCTGGTCCTGTGTGTGCTCAATGCCCAGCAGCCGAACGCTGGAAAGACCGATGGCATTGGGACGGAAAGGGGATCGGGTGGCAAAGACGCCCATGCGGGTGTTGCCGCCCAGACGGGGAGGACGCACGGTAGGGGACCAGTCCTGTCTGACAGCTTCAGAAAACTGCCAGATGATCCACAGATGGGAAAAATCCTCAATGCCTCGCAGAGCATCGGGATTCCGATATTCCGGCTCAAATACGATGGTGGAGCGCAGACTTTCCACAAGTCCGCTTTGCCGCGGAATACCGAACTTCGTAGAGAAGTCACTGCGCATCCGGGCGATGATATTCATGGATATGGCTTCCATTTTCCTCACTCCTTTGGGAGTACTATAGCATAAATGCAGCAAGAAAAAAAGACCTGCTTTTTTAAGCAGGTCTTTTGGTCGCTTGGTGATTAGTGAGTCTCCAGCCACTCGTTGACCTTGGTCTTGGCCAGACGAAGGATATCCTCGGTGGGATAGGGGGAGTTTTCACCGCCGAATACATGCAGGAAATACAGGCCGCCGGGAGTCTGGTACAGGCTCTCTTCATAACCGGCAGGATCGCCGTAGAAACCGCAAACGTATTTCTTAATCAGGTTTGCATTCTCGGTGTCATATTCCTTTTTGCAGATGATCTTCTTCACGCATACGACCTCCTTTCGGTGAAACATACAAGTGTAATTATACTGAAAAGAGGTAAAAAGGCAAGCGTTTATTCGCAAATCCATTGCTTTTTCACAAAAAATGTTAGGAAACACAGTTTTTACAGAAAAAGCAACAGCGATTTGTGAAATGTGCACATAGAATTAACCGATTTATTGTGCAAAAATACCGTCAGAACAGGAGACAAAAGTGAAAAATGAAATAAAATCGGGATAAAGATTCTTCCATTCATCGTATATATTGCCGTAGAAGATGTAGTGCAGAGAATCGCAGTCGGTAAAGCAGCCGTTTCCTATGGAGCTGACAGAACCGGGGACGACAATAGATTCCAGCTCCCGACATTTTGCGAAAGCCTTTTCTCCGATGGTGTTCACGGATTCCGGGATGGCAATTCCTCGCAGGCTCATGCACCCGAAAAATGCTTCTCTTCCGATTTCGGTAACGGTTTCCGGAAGAATTACGGTTTCAATGTTGGAACATTTTGCAAAGCAGCCTTCGGAAATCACAGTGACGGCATGACCGGCGATGGTTTCCGGTATCTGTATCGTGGTTTCCCCACTGTAGAGATTGCTGTCAAAATACAGCACGCCGTCGGTCAGCGTAAAATAGCCTTGCGTATAGCTGGCTGGCCCGCGTTCATGAGATGGAAAGAGAATAAAGAGAATACTTCCGATCAGAAACATCACGGCTAGTAAGATGGCAGGCAGACGCAGAGGATGCTTCTTCTTGACAGGAATCGGTGACTCGGCATCCAGCAGAGCGAGAAGCTCCTCTGTTTCAGAAACGTCTGTATTCTTTGTAAATTCTATCATTTCCGGGGAGAGCGCCGTTCCGCAGAAACCGCAGAACCTGTTTTCCTCCGGGTTTTCCGTATTGCATTTGGGGCAGAGCATAGAATCACCTCTGCCTATCAATATATCATCAATTTCGCCTTGGTGCAACAGATTTTCTTCTGCTTTACGAAAGGATTGATTTGTGGTATGCTGATAAAAAGGAGGGATCGAAGTGCAGAATATTCCCATGTTTACAAGTGAATACGGAATTGCCGGCCTGACTCTGAACCAGATCCCAAGCCGTGGAAATGCCTTTATTTCCTATGGTACCTCCGAGGAACCGGAAAAGCTTTTACAGGAATGTGTCTCTTTTTGCCGGACCTGCGGTGCAGACAGAATCTACGCATCGGGTTTTCCGAATTTGGAAGAAACCTATCCGCTGCATACCAGGATTCTGCAGCTTCAAATGCTGCGGGAAAGCTTATCCGGGGAGACTGCCCAGCTTTGGCCGGTCTTACCGGAAAACGCCGAGAAATGGCGGGCGATTTACAATGAAAAGATGGAAACAGTGGATCATGCGGCCTATATTGATTTTTTTGATATGAAGCAGCATGTGAAAGCTGGGGATTGCTATTTTATCCATCGTAACGGCCAGCTTCTGGGCATCGGTAAAGCGTCCGGTAATACGCTGCATGCGCTGGCTGGTTTGCAGACCGGTGCCGGAGAAACCATTGTCAGAACCCTGTCGACGCTTTTGAGCGAGGAAACCGTTCATCTGGAGGTGGCGTCCACCAACCGGAGGGCGCTGGCACTGTACGAACGTCTTGGATTTCTGGTTTTGGGAGAGAAGGAAAGCTGGTATCAAATAATCTGAACTTGTCAAGGAAAAATACTTGACAATCTCGGGAAGATGGTGTATGATAACTAGGCTGTCAAGGAGACTGCCTTGACAGGTAGGAGGAAGCCCATGGATGACGCACTGACAATGACATTGCTGTTTGATTATTACGGCGAATTGCTCACCGAGCGTCAGAAGATGTGCTTTGACCTGAGATACAATCAGGATCTTTCTCTCAGTGAAATCGCCCAGGAGCTGCAGGTCAGCCGCCAGGGTGTATTCGATAACATCGCCCGGGCAGAACAGCTTCTTCGCAATATGGAAGAGAAGACGGGTTTTGTCCGCAGGGATATGGCGAACCGCAAGGCGATTCGCGCAGTGGAGGATGCAGCCGGCAAACTGGCTGGGCATCCGGATCAGGAAGTATCTCGACTTGCGGAATCTATTCTTTCCGCAATTGCAGTTCTTGAGGAGTAAAAAATGGCATTTGAAGGTTTAACGGAAAAGATTTCCGCAACATTCCAGAAGCTCCGCGGCAAAGGACGCTTAAAAGAGTCCGATGTGAAGGAGGCTATGCGTGAGATCCGCATGGCTCTGCTGGAAGCGGATGTCAGCTATAAAGTGGTAAAGGATTTTACCAAATCCGTTACCGAACGCTGTGTCGGCACCGAGGTTCTGGAGGCGCTGTCTCCGGCTCAGATGATCATCAAGATCGTCAATGAGGAAATGACGAACCTCATGGGCAGCGACATCAAGCATATTACCATCAACCCCAAGGGACCCACCGTAGTAATGCTGGTTGGTCTTCAGGGTGCAGGTAAAACCACCAACGGCTCCAAGCTGGCAGGTCTGATGAAGCGCCAGGGCAGAAATCCGCTGCTGGTCGCCTGTGATATCTATCGTCCCGCTGCTATCACTCAGCTGAAGGTCTGCGGTGAGAAGCTGGGAATCCCCGTTTTTGAAATGGGCGAAACCAATCCTGTGGAGATCGCCAAGGCTGCGGTGCAGTACGCCAAGCAGCACGGACACGACATGGTATTTCTGGATACCGCCGGCCGTCTCCATGTGGACGAGACCCTCATGGAGGAACTGAAGAACATCAAGGCCACTGTCACCCCGGATGAGATCATGCTGGTGGTGGATGCAATGACCGGCCAGGATGCCGTTAATGCCGCCCAGAGCTTTAATGAGTGGCTGGATATCGACTCTGTCATGCTGAGTAAGCTGGATGGCGATGCCCGAGGCGGTGCAGCCCTCTCCGTCAGAGCCATTACCGGAAAACCCATCAAGTTTGCCGGTATCGGTGAGAAACTGGAGGATATCGAAGCATTCCACCCCGATCGCATGGCTTCCCGAATCCTGGGTATGGGCGATGTGCTTTCCCTCATTGAGAAGGCAGAGAAGGCTTATGATGCCAGGAAAGCTGCCGAGATGGAGGAGAAGCTGAAGTCCAATCGCTTCACCCTGCAGGACTTTTATGAGCAGCTTGTGCAGTTCAAGTCCATGGGCTCTATGCAGGATATTTTGGCTCAGATGCCCGGTGGTGCAAGCCTGAAAAACGTCCAGCTGGACGAGAAGGCAATGGCCCATACCGAGGCTATCATCCTTTCCATGACCCCGAAGGAACGGGAAAATCCCTCTATTATCGGTGCCAGCCGGAAGAAGCGTATCGCTGCCGGCGCAGGCCTCAAGGTAGAGGATGTCAACAGACTCTTGAAATCCTTTGAACAGATGCGTACGCTCATGAAGCAGTTCTCCGGCCCCGGTGCCGGCAAGAAGATGAAGCGTATGCGCGGCTTCGGAGGTTTCGGCGGATTCGGTGGAGGCTTCCCCGGATTCTAAAATTGCTGCCTGAAAGCAAATCTGCTTTGGCTATATATGAAATATTATTTGGAGGTGAAACTCATGGTTAAGATCAGACTGAGAAGAATGGGTGCAAAGAAGGCTCCTTACTATCGTGTTGTTGTTGCTGACTCTCGCGCACCCCGCGATGGCCGCTGCATCGAGGAAATCGGCACTTTCAATCCCCTGACCGAGCCCGCTACCATCAGCGTAGACGTGGAGAAGGCACAGGCTTGGATCAAGAATGGCGCACAGCCCACCGATACCGTTCGTGGTCTCCTGAAGAAGGCTGGCGTGCTGTAATTACCCACTAAGGAGAGCACTCACTATGAAGGAACTTTTGCTGTATATGGCAAAAAACCTGGTGGATAATCCTGACGAAGTGACAGTAACGGAGCATTCCGATGAGGAAGGCACCGTTCTGGAACTGCGTGTTGCAGAAGGCGACATGGGTAAGGTTATTGGCCGGCAGGGACGGATTGCCAAGGAAATCCGTACCATCGTGAAAACCGTTGCTCAGCGCTCCGGCGAAAAGGTAACGGTGGAAATCGTGGACTAACGGATATGCGTGGCAGAGATGTCACGCATTTCTTTTTTAGGAGGGAATCTATGAAGCTCCAATTTTTGGAAGCAGGAGAGATCGTCACTACCCACGGTGTTCGTGGAGAGATGAAGCTCCTGCCCTGGGCAGACGGCCCGGATTTTTTGTGTGAATTCAATCGGGTTCGGATTGATGGCAAGACCTACGAAATGACTTCCTGCCGCATCCAGAAAACCTGTAATCTTATAAAACTTGCCGGCATCGATACCATGGAAGCTGCTCAGGCTATGCATGGTAAGACCGTGGAGGTCTACCGGGAGGATGCCCCCGAGGGTCTTATCTTTGCAGCCGAGCTGGAAGGTATTTCCGTCATGTGCGAGGGCACAGAGATCGGCAAGCTTACCGAGGTACTGGATTATCCCGGCAACAAGGTCTATGTGGTAAAAGGCGAGCATGAATATATGATTCCGGCAGTCAAGCAGTTCATCCTTTCCACGGATCTGGATGCCAATGTGATGGAAGTCAGAATCATTGAGGGTATGCGTACCGATGAGGATTGATATTCTGACCCTATTTCCCGATACTGTGGGAGATGTGCTGTCCGAGAGCATCCTGGGCAGAGCCCAGGAACGCAGCTTTATCAAAATCGAAGCCCATCAGATCCGGGAGTATACCGATAACAAGCAGAACCAGGTGGATGACTACCCCTATGGCGGCGGCAGAGGTGCCATCATGCAGGCGGAACCCTTGTACCGCTGCTGGAATGCCGTAAGAGGGATGGCAGAGGAGCCGGTGCATACGATCTATATGTCCCCTTGCGGCCATACCTTTACCCAGGCAGATGCCATCCGCCTCAGCAAGCTGCCCCGACTGGTGCTGGTTTGCGGCCATTATGAGGGCATCGACCAGAGGTTTATCGATGAGTGTGTGGATGAGGAGATCTCTTTGGGAGATTTCGTCCTCACCGGCGGTGAAATTGCTGCCATGGCGGTGACGGATGCGGTGTGCCGCATGGTTCCCGGTGTACTGGCAGACCCGGAATGTTTCGAGGATGAAAGCCACTATAACGGCCTTCTGGAATATCCTCAGTACAGCCGTCCTGCAATCTGGCGCGGCAGGGAAGTGCCGGAGATCCTGCTGTCCGGCAACCATGCAAATGTGGAAAAATGGCGCAGGAAGCAGTCCCTGCTCCGCACCCGGGAACGAAGACCGGATATGTACGAAGTGCTGGACCTATCCTCCAAGCAGGATCAGAAGCTGTTGAAGGAAATGGCGAAGGATGAACGCCTTTCAAAGGCGACCCTTCGTAAGGCAGCTCCCGGAGATGAGGAGGTTCTTGCGTATTTGCAGACGGAATCCTGGAAGGCTGCTTTCGGCGGCATCCTTACGGAAGAGGAACTGATTCGCTATACCGATCTGGAAAAAGCAAAAGCCATGTATACCGATGTGCTGGCAAAGCAGTACGGAGAAGGATGGATCCTTTCCGTAGAAGGCAAACCTCAGGCCTTTGCCTTCTGGAGCAGTACGCGGGAAGCGGATATGGAGGGCTTTGCGGAGCTGATCTGTATCCACAGTCTGAAGGCCACCTGGCGTAAGGGCTACGGCTCTCTGCTTTTTGAGAAGATCACCTCTCAGATGAAGGCCGCAGGTTACCGCAAGATGATGCTCTGGGTCTTTGAAGAAAATACTCGTGCAAGAAAATTCTATCAGCATTTCGGACTCAATAGCTCTGAAAAGAGAAAACCTTTTGGTGCTGCAACCGAAATTATGTACACAGGAAAAGTATAAAAAGGATCCCACCGCCCAATTTCGAGCGGTGGGATTTGCCATATTATTTGGCTTCCTTTTCCACAGGCCAATGGAGCAGGAAACCGGTCAGACTGTAGAAAAGATAGAAAGGCAACGTCATCAGCGTAGTGTGAGGAATCAGGTATTTATAAAGAAATGGTACTTTCTGCTGATATTGCAGTACAGTAAAATTATCGACGGTGAAATGAGTTCCACCCAAAGAAAAAGTTTTATAAGCGCCCAGAATGAAATGACCGGATAGAGCGAATGCGTTGCAGAGAATCAGAAGTGTAACCGCTAGTAAGCTTCCTTTTAGGATTCGGCAGGCTTTTTTGTGAAGAACAGGAACTGAGATCGGGAATAGGGAGAGTATGTCCATAAACAGCCAACCGACGATCAGAAGAAATACAGGAAGCAGCAGCGTGTAGAAAACGGAATAGGGATACAGGCCGTATCCTTTTCCTTCAAATGCCTGAAAAATGGGGTGGTACATCCATAAAATAAGACCGAAGAGCAGGGTGTACAATGCTCTGACGATTACGGGGAGAACTTCTTCAGGAATCCGGCTTTTTGGTAAACGCAAAATCCATAGGGCAATACCGAAACTTATGAAGATCCAAGAACTTTTCAGAAGCATGGTGATGGTATTGATGGAAATCAATGGCTTAACGATGTAGGAATCCAGATCAAAAAATAAGGGAGCAAAGGTGATTCCGATATTTATAAACAATATTGCAATGGCAAAAAGAAGAATTGCACAAACACGGCAGGATGTTTTGGTGCGGATGGGTTTGAACTGCGGAAAGATAGTGGAAAAAGCCTTTGGAATATTCCAGCCAATGTAGATTTGAAGCAAGGGGTTAATGAACACCGTATAGATCATATAGGGGGAAATGAGAAAAAGCTCATGTTTGTACTGCATAAGAACCGGAGTGAGAATATCTGTGAGCAAAAGCCAAAAACACAGGGGTCCTAATGAGATTGCCAGCTTGAAGATTGAGGTGGAAATTTTTATAGGAGACTGGTTTCTGCGACCATAAATAAGGGCGTTTATGTCGGCGTCTAGCGCTTCGGCAATTTGAGTCAGCAGCTCAATATCCGGCATACTTTTTCCAGTTTCGTAATTGCTTACTGTCTGTCGTGTGACGTGCAGCTTTTCTGCCAGATCATCCTGTGTCATTCCTTTTTCTTTTCGCAGAGTGCGTATGTTCTTAGAAACTTGGTTCATAAAAGCACTTCCTTTCTGGGGATACTTTACAGGATACTGCGAAAAAAGTCACGCAAAGAACCTTTGCATGACCTTTTTGGGGGTTATTTTGCATTGATTTTTAAATGATGAGAGCTGCACAGACGAACAAGGGTGGAGGCCAGCAGAATGCCCAGGGCCATGCATCCTGCAATGGCGGCAGTATGGGTTCCTTTAGAGGCAAAAGAAGCCAGGTCTGATTCTACAGCGGAGAGCATAGTATAGTAGATACCCGCGCCGGGAAGCAGGGGGAAGATGGATACGACCAGGTAAGAGATGGCAGGGTATTTCCGCACACGTGCCATGACCTCGGAATAGAAAGAGGCAACAAGGGAAGCAAAGAAGTAGGCGGTGAGATCTCCGGAGCCCAGGGCAATGGAAAGACAGTAAACCGCCCATGTAAGTACACCGCCAAGCACGCAAAGAGCGCCGCCGTTTCCGTGGATGTTAAATAGAATAGAGAACCCGGCGCAGCCGATAAAGCACGCAAGCAGCTGCATGGCAACATTGTATGAAATGGGAGAAGCGGTCAGATTGTTGGCTCCGTTGTTGGCAACTACGTGGTAGGCGGCAGCAGTGCCAAGTGCAATAGCAACGGCGATGAGCAGAACCTGAATAATCCGGTTAATACCGGAATTGGTGTCACCGTAGATGATATCCCGCATGGCGTTGGTGATGAGTAGACCCGGCACCAGAATCATAAGGGTGCCGATAATGATCGAGTCCGTGATTTCACACAATCCCAAGGCACCTATGGTGTAAGCAGGGAGCGAGAAGAGGAAAGAGGTTGCAATGGTGGAAAAAAAGGGGTTGGTATGAAACTTTCCCATGATGTGATTCAGTATTCCTACGAGTATGCCCAGTAAACCAGCCCAAAGCATATCAAGAGGAGAGCCTCCGAAGAACAGACAGTAACCGGCGGCACCTAAGAAGGCACCGAAAAGCACCATGCCCAGGCCATAACGTGGGCGGATTTCTTCTTTTTCGGCAAGCCACCGCAGTCCTTCCTCCGGATCCGGTGTTTCTGCGCAGATCTTTCGGCTCAGATTGGAAAACTGTTCCACACCGTCCAGATCGTTGCCGTGGAATCCAATCCGCTTGATTCTGGTAATGGTTTCGCCTTCGGGGGTTCTCAGGCTGACAATGAGCAGATTGGGAATGGCGAAGCATTCCGCCTCTAAGCCGTATGCCGCCATAGAGCGGTTGACGGATTCTTCAACTCGAAAGGTCTCTGCACCGCACATGGCCAGCCGGTAACCCAGCTCTGTGGTCATGTCCAGTAAGGTGTTATATTTCATGGATTTCCTCCGGTTATTTTTCTACGGCCACTAGTATAGCACAGAGAAACGAAAATACAAGAGGGAAGAAAGACGATTGGAGTCGGAAAATGCATATTTAATTTGCAATTTTCTCATAATATGCTATGATAAAATCAGAAAGATATGGGAGGGATTCCATGCTGGATTATTTGAAAATTGCCTGTGCGGTGCCAATGGTGTCTGTGGGCAATGTAAATAAAAATGTAGCGGATATTTGCAGGGATATCCAGCGGGCAGATGCCGCGGGTACTGACCTGGTGGTTTTCCCGGAACTGGCCATCACCGGATATACCTGTGCAGATTTGTTTTTCCAGGACACGCTTTTAAAGGCAGCCATGTCCGGCTTGCAGGAGGTCATTGCATTTTCTGAGAGTTATCCTCGGATTACTGCGGTGGTCGGTGTCCCTGCGGTGATCGGCGGTCAGATGTATAACTGCGGCGCGGTGGTTCGCGGAGGAAAGCTCTGGGGCCTGGTTCCGAAGACCTATCTGCCGAATTACAACGAGTTTTACGAAAGACGCTGGTTTTCTTCTTCCCGTGACCTGCTGGAGGATGCGGTAAGCACCCGGGAACTGGGATTGTCCGAGGATTATTTCGTGCCCGTAGGCAGAGATCTGCTGTTCTCCATCGGAGAGGGTACCCTGCTGGGCGTGGAGATCTGCGAAGATCTGTGGACTCCGCTGCCTCCTTCCACCCTTATGGCGCTGAACGGTGCAGAGGTGATTGTCAATCTTTCCGCATCCAATGAAACGGTTGGTAAGCGGGAATATCGTCGGGATCTGGTAAAGCATCAGTCCGCAGTCTGCAACTGTATTTATGCCTATTGTTCTGCAGGTTATACCGAATCCACCCAGGATCTTGTTTGCTCCGGGCATAGTGTTATCTGCGAGGATGGTATTCTGCTGCAGGAGAATAAGGAGCAGATGGCTACGGATTACATCCTTTATCAGGATGCGGATCTGGGAAAAGTTCGTTCAGAACGCAGAAAGAATAAGAGTGTCCGGGATGCCGCAGCCCTTTATGGCGAGGTGGAAACGGTTCGGATCGTGGATTGCGATATGGGCAAGCTTCGCAGTACCGGTGCAACCTATCCTGTGAACAAGCTGCCCTTTGTTCCTTCCGCTCAGTCAGATCGCTTTCAACGCTGTATGTCCATCTTTGCTATCCAGGTAGCGGGTCTGGCCCAACGGCTGCGGACCATCGGTACCAATGCGGTGGTAGGTGTTTCCGGTGGCCTGGATTCTACTCTGGCACTTCTGGTGGCGGTAGAGGCAATGCGCCAGCTGGGCAGACCCGCAACGGATGTCTATGGCGTTACCATGCCTTGCTTTGGCACCACAGACCGCACCTACCAGAATTCTCTGGAACTGATGAAAACCCTGGGCGTAAACTGCAAGGAAATCCCCATCCGGGATGCAGTAAATATTCATTTCCGGGATATCGGTCATGACCCCAGTGTCCTGAACGGAACCTATGAGAATTCTCAGGCAAGAGAACGTACCCAGATTCTCATGGACTATGCCAGCGTGGTGGGCGGTATCGTCATTGGTACCGGCGACCTTTCCGAGCTGGCATTGGGCTGGTGCACTTATAACGGCGACCAGATGAGTATGTATGGCGTCAATGCATCCATTCCCAAGACGCTGATTCGCTGGATGATCGAAGCAATTTCTGAGAACAGTGCATTTGCTTCTTCCAGGTCTGTTCTTCAGGATATTCTGGATACTCCTATCAGTCCTGAACTGCTGCCCCCGGATGCACAGGGTAAGATTTCTCAGCATACCGAGGATCTTGTGGGACCCTATGCCCTCCATGATTTCTTCCTGTATTATATGCTCCGGTTCGGATTTACGCCTACCAAGATCTATTATCTGGCGAAACGTGCGTTTGCCGGTGATTTTGATGATGCAACCATCAAGAAGTGGATGCTTACCTTCTACCGCCGCTTCTTTTCTCAGCAGTTCAAGCGAAGCTGCATGCCGGATGGTGTCAAGGTTGGATCTGTCAGCCTTAGCCCCAGAGGCGACCTCCGCATGCCCAGCGATGCCTGCGCCCGCATTTGGCTGGAGGAAATCGAAAAACTGTAATTTTATGGCCCTCTTTTTAAGAGGGCCATTGCTATACTATAATAATATAGGCTGTATTTGTTTTCCTTGCAAAGCCTGTGCCAATGTTTCCGGGATCTTCTCAAAATCAGCTACAAGGGAAGTAGGCTTCTTTTCGGCATCATCCTGTCCAAAGGGCACAAAATAATAGTGCTTCCGTGCCAGCAGCTTTCCGATGTTTTCAGCTGCTGCCGCCAGTCCGTCATTCGTGGAGACCGCGATGATTACAGGCCTTCCGTTCCGCAAATGGCTTTTGGCTGCCATGGTAATGGGAGTATCTGCGATTCCACAGGCCAGTTTTGCCAGGGTGTTTCCGGTGCATGGCGCGATAATCAACGCATCCAGCAGCTTTTTGGGGCCAATGGGCTCCACCTCTGAGATGGTTGTAAGAGGTTCTTTCCTGCAGATGATTTCGGCAGTATCCCTGTAATCCCGCGGGGAACCGAACCGACTTTCGAGGGTGCAGGCACTCTGTGCGAATATGGGTGTGAGGTTGTGCATTTCCGCAAGCTGTTCCATAACGGGAAATACCTTGCTGAAGGTGCAGAAAGAACCGCACATGGCAAATCCGATTTCCATAGCTTCCTCCTTATTTCAGATAGCGGATGACGGTTTCGGCAATGAGCCTGCCGTTTTCTTCCGGTTCCATTTTTCCGGGGAGACCTCTTGCCCAGTTCACCTGCTCCCCGGATAGTCCCTGTACAGAGGCCAAATCCAGAATGACGGCAGTTTCCCTGCATTGGTCGGTTTCCACAGCCTGGTGCATGGGTGCAGTATTGACTACGACCCGAAAAACGGGCAGAAGTTCGGAAAGCCTGTCATAATCGACTACAGAATAACCAAGTGCCTTGCAAAGGGCTTCCTTTTCCGGCGAACCGGTGCATACGGTGATATCCGGGCAGAAAAGGCTAAGCTGCCGGCTCAGCATTTTTCCGATTCTGCCCCAACCGATAATCAGAACCCTGCAATGCGCCAGACTGCAGGGCAGCTTCTGCCGTAAAATAGTTACGGTACAGTCTGCGGTGATACTCGCATTTTTGGTAAGATATTCCGGATCCTTCAGCAGATCCCAGCTCGCGATCTCCGGAAAAACCGGAAGATTTCCGCCGATGATTGTCATACCGAATTCCTGCGCGATGGGTATGTACTTTTCGAAGTTTTTTGAGGGGATAGGAAGCAGCATGTACGCAGCGCTTTTGTCTGGTTCCCGGAGAATATTGTGCCCTTTTTCCTGCAGCACGACAGATGCGCAGGTGAGAGCCGGGGTCAGCTCCGGTATGTAAAACGATATCCCTGCCATGATCCATTCTCCTTTCGTCCCAGAATATGCGATTTCCGTCCATCCGTGCTTGATTTTTGAGGGGATTTCGATATAATGAACCCAAGAGGTGAAATAAATGCAAAGATTAGGTTTTATTCATGACATGTTGGATGTGAAAGTCCTTATTTTGTTTGTGGTTGGAAAAGCCAATTATCCGATGACAGCCCAGGAAATTTACGAGGTGTGCTATCAGGATGATTGTTTGAGTTATTTTGATGTATGTACAGCACTTCCCCAGATGGTGACATCCGGACATTTGACAGAACCGGAACCCGATCATTATGTGATTACAGAGAAGGGCAGGGCGGACGGAAGCCTTACGGAAGATTCCATTGCCTTTACGGTGAAGCAGCGAGCAGAGAACGCCATCGCCCGGTTTAACCGTCAGATTCGCCGCAGCAGCTTCATCAAAACCCGGATCGTTCCCCGGGAAAAGGGCGATGTATCCGTGTTTATGTCTCTGGACGACGATCTTGGCAACCTGATGACCATGGAACTGTTTGCTCCGGATCAACGCCAGGCGGTTCGCCTGTCCAAGCTGTTTGAGCAGAAGGCAGAAACGGTATATAACTTGGTAATGCAGGAACTGCTTTCCGATGAGGATGGGCTGGAGGACTAAACCCCTTGTCGTTATCCCAATGTGGTGGTATAGTTATAGTACACCGGAGGACCGGTGAACGAAAGGAGCTGCCGCATATGAAGTTTCAGTATAAGGAAAAGAAAGTCAACCTGCCCGGTACTGTTCCTGCTTACGCAGAGAAGAAGGTCATGAAGCTTTCCCGGTATTTTGAGGAGGATGCGGAAGCGTTAATTATATTTTCTGTAGAGAAGAACCGGAATAATGTCGAATTGACGGTTCATGCTTCCGGAACCTGGTTCCGTGCAAAAGAGAGTACTTCCGATATGTTTGCATCCATCGATGCAGCTGTGGGAACCATTGAAGGTCAGATCCGTAAGAATAAAACCCGGCTGGCACGCCGCTTGCGCCAGGATGCTTTTTCCCGTACGGTTGAGGAGACATCTTTTGCTTACGAACCGGAGCAAAACGATTTGGGAATTACCAGGATCAAGTCTTTCTACATTTCTCCCATGACCAGAGAAGAGGCTGTACTGCAGATGAACCTTCTGGGCCATTCCTTCTTTGCATTCCGGGATGCTGACCATGATGGTTGCTTCGCTGTGGTGTATAAAAGGGAAGATGGCGGCTACGGCTTGATTGACGATGACCGTGGATAATGCATAGATTTGCGATTCGGCACCTCTTTTGAGGTGCCGAATATTTTTGAGAAAAAGTGTTGACAAAAAGAGAATTGCGTGATAATATATCTGAGCACTCGGGCGAAAGAAACCGAATGCAAGGGAAAAGAACAAGAAACTTTGAAAAAGATGAAAAAAGATCTTGACAAAGGATGATGGTTCTGCTATAATCCCTACTGTTCGGCACCGCCGAGCGCTGTACCTTGTAAACTGAATAACGATTAAGACAAACTATAACACCTTGGACAATTATAATGGATTGTTTAAGCGTAAGCGAAAAAACAGCCAACGAAAATTC
>JAZQQD010000119.1:0-6084 GCA_045628895.1 Faecousia sp. | reverse complement strand
GATACACATAGGCAATGCCGTTCCGAGCGACGGTCAGAGCCACATCGGTAAGGTCGCTGAACAAATGAGCTTTTCCACGCCCGCAGAGATAGCCCCAATAGAGCTTCAGTATCCCATTGTAAATATCCCGTAGCCAGGGCTCCAGACCGAAAATGCGGATGTCCTTGGCAAGCTCTATGGATTCGCTCTTATTGCGGAGCATCCGCAGCTTGGCAATGTACTTTTCGTTCTCTTCCTTGTGTTCATACTCCCAAGCGGCGGAACGCTTGGCTGCCAAGTAGCTGATCACGCTGGTAGCAGCAATGAGCAGCAGCATCACCGGGTCCATGTGGGAAAGCACCAGCAGGTAGCAGCCCAGACCGCAGACATTTTCCAGCAGCACCGTCAGGGTTTCCCAGGTGTATTCGGCGGCGGTGCGGTTTCCCTCCATGTTGGCATAGGCCTTTTCCCGCAGACGAACAAATTCAGTGTCCATGGTATTGGGGTAGGACGTAATGTTGCATTTGTAGGACACCAGCCCGATGATCCGTGCCCGCACATCCACCCGGGCGAACAGGGTGTTGGTTTTGATGTACTGCCGCAGTCCGCTGACAAGAAAAATGCCAAGGGCGAACAGAACGATGGTTCCGATCAGCTCCGGCAGCGGAGCCGTGATCTCCACCCGGTGTAGAATCTCCGGGGCAACAAAAAGCTGCAGGAGATTCAGTCCCACATTCAAGCCCGCCGTCAGCAGAACGAATAGCAGTACCCGCTTTCGCACCTGCCAGGCATTGCCAATCATCCATGACACATTTTGCACTATGTTGTATTTTGGCTTTGTTTTCATGTTTTTCACCTCGCTGCTACTCTATCATAAAAAATCGTCCCCGGAATAATCTGGGGACGAATCGTCATTTCTGGGGGATGAACTGTTGATCCAACTGCTGCGGCAGCAGGATTTCCGTGGTAAAGGCACCATCCTCAGAATTGCGGCTGATGTAGCCATCCAGCCGTTCCACGATGGTGTCGATACGCTCCAGACCGAAGCCGTGACCGCTGCCCTTGGTGGTCTTGAACAGGTTGCCTACCTTGGGCAACTTCTTCCCGGCGGTAAAGTTTGTGAAGGAGATATAAAGCTGTGTGCTTTTCATATCCATGTAGACCCGAATCAAGCGGTCACTTTCCGGCAGCTTCAGGCTGGCTTCGATGGCGTTGTCAAAAAGATTGCCGATGATGCAGCAGAGGTCAATTTCCGACAGCTTCAGCCTCACGGGAATGTGGGCATCTGCTGTGACCTGAATGCCCTTGGATTTGGCAAGGGAGATTTTGGAGTTGAGAATGGCATCTGTCATGGGGTTGCCGGTTTTGATGACGGTATCCACGGTGTTCAGGTCGGTGTCCAGCTCATCAAGATACCGGGAGATGGCCTCCAGATCGCCCTTGGCGGCGTAGGCCTTCATGGTCTGGATGTGGTTACGGTAGTCATGCCGCCAGCCACGGATCTGGTGGTACATATTGTCCACCTCGGCATAGTGGGTCTCGATCAGTTCCCGCTGATAGGCGGCGATCTGTTTATCAATTCGTTTGCTGAAAAGTCCCATGTCTTACCTCATGCTGATAATGGCCCGGTTCACACCCTCGTAAGCCCCTCTGGGCAGAGGAATCGTGGTGCTGTCATTCAGAAAAATATCTGTTTTCGTCACCCGGCTGATGCAACCCAAATTCACGATAGCAGACCGTCCCACCCGATGGAACCGGTCATCCAGTTCCTTTTCCAGCTCGCCCAAGGTCATCTTCATCGTCACATCGGATGCAGCGTGAATGGTCACATAGTTGCCCGACACATCGGCGTAGCGGATTTGATAGATGGGAACCCGCACCGTTTCTCCGGAAAGCTGGAATTGCAGAACCTTTTCGTTCTTGGCCAGCTTCTCCATAGCCCGATTCAGAACGGAGAACAGCTTGTCCCCCTTCACGGGCTTCATGAGATAGTGCAGGGCAGAGACCTCGTAACCTTCGGCAATGTAATCAGAATATCCGGTGATGAACACGATCTGCATGGTCTCGTTGTCCCGGCGCAGCTTTTTCGCCAAGGTCACACCGTCCATGGCCCCCATTTCAATGTCCAGCAGGACAATGTCGGTGCGTTCACCATCCTCTGCCCGGAACAGGAAGTTCTCTGCGCTGGTGTATTCCGTTGACTTAATCACCGTCCCAATCTGGGCAGACCAAAGCTGCACCATCCGGGAAACATATTCCCGATCTGCCGCAGAATCGTCGCAAATTGCGATATGAATTGCCATGGGTTCACCTCCGCACTTCAAAAACTGTCGATATTATACTGAATGCCTAGGAGAAAAGCAATATAAGATTCTGTGCTCTTGTTTGGATAGCATACTTGATATTTCAAGCGAGGAAATGTGGAATAATGAAAAGGGCTGGATAAGTGGGGTACTTGTCCAGCCCTGCACTATATAGTTTATTTGTGTCAGGAATTAATACTATGGATTAAAGGATATAGTCTGTGATACAGTCATACCACTGTACATAGGTTGTTCCATTTACAGTCAGTCGATCATTCTCTGGGAGCAGTTCGCTCCATTTCTTTCCGTAATGGTCGATGGCCCAGTCATCCCGGTTGAATCGCCGCCAGAGGATTGTCTTTCCGTTTCTGTCCAGGAACTGCTCTGAAACCACGCCGCTGTTGTAGGTCTCAATGTCCATTACACAGACAGTATCATATCGCTTGCCGCCGACGGTGACGGTGTATCGTCCCACAATATCCAGCAGGAACTCCTTATCTGCGGTTGTGATGGTATTTCCTGTTCTGCGAATATCGCCCTTTGCGGTTAGATTGGTTTCATTGCCGCAGTTGTTCTCGCCAAAGCCCCAATTGGGCAGGAATTCGTCATCCAGAAAAGTGATGTAATTGCGCACATCGCCGTCATTTCGCAATGTTGCAAGGTATCGGCAATGGGTGTCCGTCAGTTGGGCAACAAAGGTGCGGTTGATCACTTCGGTCTTGTCAGAATATGAAGCCTCCCTTGCGGTGAGTTCCACACCCTCGATTCCGTGTACCTTGGCTTTTCCTGTGACACGCATATCATAAACATGGCTGCATTTGCGCGACGGCATGTCGTACATACCCCAGGACAGCTTTTCGCCCAGCTTGGGCACCAGGAACCAGCCCATGAGTTCCTCCCATTTCACGGAAAAGGGAGCTTCGGGACTTGCTTCAATCGTATAATCCGGCAACTGCTTCGGCATCTTTTTCATATAGGATTCTCCTTTCGATTCTTTGGCGGGATACGGATATTTGTTTTTGAAATTCTGTTTTGCAGTATAGAGCCTGCTTTTCACAGTACCCAGCGGAATACCCAGTTGTTTGGCAATCTCTGCCTGTGGCAGTTCTTTCCAGAAATACAGGTATAGGATTTGCTGATCCTTGTCTCCAAGCAGGCTCAAGGTCTCCCGAACGGTAAATACTGCTGTCGGACCGAATCGGCTTGCGGTAAAATCAGCTTCTGCCAGAGCATCAATGGGGATTTCCAACTGTGCCGCCATTTTTCGGAAGTAATCGGTACACTTGTTCTTGGCAATGCTGAGAAGCCACCCTTTGAAAGCATCCTTATTCTGCAGCTGGGCATATTTTTGATATGCCGTCAGGTAGACCTCCTGCAGAACATCCTCCGCATCGGCCTGCCGTTGAATCCGAAATCGGACAAAGCGCTCTATTGCGTTTCTATTACTTGCAAGCTGTGTTTCAAAATCATCCATATCGTCACCCCCTTATGTCAAAATCAAAACCGGTTTCACATATATAGACGAACGGGAAGAAGAAAAGGTTCATTTTTCGGAAGATTTGTGTGAAAGATTTGAGCCCTCCCGGCGGGAGGGCTCTTTAGCGTGTGATTAAGGCTTATGATCCAGTTTGCAAGCCCTAATTATCGAAGCGATTTCTTTTTTAAGACAGCAGCCATCCCATTAGCGGGGACATCAGAATCATGACCAAGGAAAATGTCAGTGAGGATGCCGAAATCAGCGTGGCTCGCTGTGCAGAGGGGAACCGTTCATTCAGTAGTGCATCGGTTCGTACCTGCAGCATATCGTCAAAAAGATTGCCAACAAAGCCGCCGACGATCATTACCAGGGGCAATGCTTGCAGGCTTAATGCCAATCCACCGACAATTCCGAGTATGCACATAGCAGCCACTTTTCGATAGTCCCACTTGGCTACCGCTGTAACTGCTTTTGCACCAACAGCACCGCCTAAGGTGACAACGAACAACCCCGGCCCCAGCCAGGCGGCACTCAGACCATTTTCGGTGAGCCGTGCCTGAAGGAAAAAGGCCGATAGAACCGGGATGCTGCCGGCAAAGGAATTAAACAGCATCAGCCCAAGGCTTTTTCCGTTGTGCGTCAGGAAATGGAAACTCTCGCTGAAACATCGCAGCAGCCGCTCTTTCAGTGTTCCTTCAAATTGCTGCTGGTCGGCTTTTACTTCAACAAGGCGGAAGCAAAACAGCAGGCAGATGCCACCTAAGACCATATCCAAGAGATTGGCTCGACGATAGCCCAGAAACAGAGCAAATCCCGCACACAGGGTGGCGCAGGCGGAGCTGACCCGATAAATGCTGTATTCCATAGAGGAATAGGCCAGATACTTCCCCTCCTGCCCCGCAACCTTTAGGCTGTCGTATGCCAGGGCTTCTCTTGTACCGGAGGCGAAATTATAACCGAATGCGCCGGCGACCAGGCTGACGCAAATCCCCGGCAGACCTTTGGAAAAGATCATCAGAAGAGCCGAAAGCACAAACATCAGCTGGCTCAGAATCATACTCTTTTTCCGTCCGAACACATCGGAGATCACTCCGGAGGGGATTTCAAATAGCAGGCTTGCCATGTGGAACACGCCCTCGGCAATGCCAATCTCTGCCAATGAAAAGCCTCGGGCTGCCAGCAGTGCGACCCAGGAAGCACCAGCAACCTGGAAGCTGCTCAGGGTGCTGATGGCATAAATATTGCGTATCTGTCTTTTGATATTGAACATAAAAAGACTCCCTTTCAAATCATAGTGATCAGAAAAGGGAGGTGTCTTTTGCACATGTAATATTCGATATTACCTAAAAAAGAGCGCACCTCCCCCATAGGGTGCCTGGACATAGCCTTTCAGCTGATAAATAACCTGGTTTTTCCAGCCCATGGTTCGCGCTCCTTTCCTTTTTCTTAATATTACCACCGGCATGCTGCGGTGTCAAGTATGAATGGCTTGGGGGATAAGCCATTCATGCTATTTTGCTTTATAGAGCTTAGGCGTGGCTATTGGTTGAGCAATTCTTCCATCCGTTTTTTCAGTTCCGGGTCAATGCGGAACAGCCTCACATAGTCGGTAAACTCTATGTTCAACTCCTCCGGGGCTTTGCCGAACACTTCCTGCATGGCCTGCACGGTATCCTGCTGTTTATACATTTCCAAATAGGCCGTGTTTCCATAGGTTGCAATCAAGTAATCCGTAAAGGCACCCATGATCGGATAGCAAATGGCACAGTCCGTATCGAAAAACACTTCTCTGGTCAGCAGTGCTGCTGCGGAAATATATCGCCTGGTTTCCAGGAAGAATCCACACCAGTCCAGGTTCTGGATTCCCCACCATTTTCGATCAAAGTACATGGCAAGTCCCTCTGTAATTGCAGGACAAGGTGGACGATTTATAGTAAAGCTGATGAGGTGGGCATCCTCGTGAAAACCGATGCACTTCACCTGCTCATTATACACCGCATAGATTTTGTCGGGTGGAGCCGCAAAACCGTTGCAGGGGTCATCGTCGCCATAGATCTGGCCCACTTCTTCCGGGGTATTGCAGAGGAAATATTCGATTTTGAAGTCGGGCTGCACGCCAAGGACTTTGCAGATATAGCAGAAGCAGGCTTCCTGCTCTGCGGCAATCGACTGGATATCCCGCTCTGCCTGCGTTCCGACATTGTAGTTGAATATGTAATGGTCGCTTTCGTATTGTATCATGTTCTCCTCCTGCGGGCAGAACCGGAAATCATCGGATGACCAGCAAATACTCCTTGCATTCAAATCTTTTTTCGCGATTAAAGC
>JAZQQD010000118.1:0-2945 GCA_045628895.1 Faecousia sp. | reverse complement strand
CTATCAAATACATCCGCTACCAAGTGCCGTCCCAGAGCTTCCGCGATCTGGCTTCGGCAGGAATTGTGTACACAGATAAACGCAACTTTTGGCTTATGCATATCAGCAGTACCCAAGCTTTTTCAGCAGAATAATAACATCATCTGCCTTTAATAGCTTACCTGCGGAAACAACTTTTTCGTTCACCACGATACCGGGCATGGTCATTACACCGTATGCCATGACCTTCTCCATATCGGTGATGTATTCCACTTCCAGCTTCATGCCCAGTTCTTTTACAGCTGCCTTGCAATTCTCAAACTGGGCATGGCAGGTTTTGCAGCCAGCGCCCAGCAACTTTATGCTCTGGATGGAGCATTTGCCGCTTCCACAACAGCAGGAAGCGGCTTCGTAAGTGGGTGCACCGGAATTGCAGGCGCATTTGGGCTCTTCTTTTGCGGGTGTACTGCCACAGCCGCAGGATTTCTCTTTCTTTTTTCCAAAATTGAACAGTGCCATAAATAAATACTCCTTTATATGATGATATAAGCAAATGCGTTAAAAAGATAACCAATCAGTATGATGCCTGCGGATACTGTCACAATAAATGTGGCAAGCAGCTTGGGCTTCATGGCCTTGCTGAGCATGACCATGCTGGGCAGGCTCAAGGCAGTAACACTCATCATAAAGCTGATGACGGTTCCCAGGCCTGCCCCCTTAGCGAGGAGTGCTTCCGCAATGGGAATAGCTCCAAAAATATCCGCATACATAGGGATGCCTACGAGACAGGCCAGCAAAACGCTGTACCAGTGCTCACCGCCAAGAACCGCCTGCACAATCTCTCCGGGGATCACATTGTGGATGAAGGAACCAATACCCACACCGAGGAAAATGTATATCCAGACCCGCTTCACAATGTCAGCAACGCCCTTGGCTGCTACGCCCAGTCGGTCCCGGAAAGCTAGTGCATCTTCTTCCAACTCGGCAAGCCTGGCATTTCGAATGTAGTCGGCTACATATCGATCCATGCCCAGCTTCTCAATGATGGTGCCGCCGGTAACGGAAATCACGAAACCGGTCACAAGGTAAGCTGCAGCAATTTTCCAACCGAACTCCGTCATCAGCATAGTCAAACTGCCGAGGTCTGCCATCGGTGACATGATGAGGAAGCTCAACGTCACACCGATGGGCAGTCCAGCGCTGGAAAAACCAATAAAAAGTGGGATGGAAGAACAGGAGCAGAACGGTGTCAGCACACCTAACAATGCACCCATTGCTTTGCCGGGAAAGCCTTTTATGCCGCCTAGGATTCGCCGCGTCCTCTGCGGCGGGAAATAGCTTTGGATATAGCTGATAACAAAAATCAGTACGGACAGCAGGAAAAATATTTTGATGCTGTCATATAGGAAGAACTGTAATGCTTGGAACAACTTGCCGTCCGGGTTCATTCCCAAAACGGTCAACAGTTTTCCAATCAGCACATTCAGCCATCGCAGGCCGAGGATCTGCTTCTGAAAGAAATCCCAGCCGGATAATAGAGTCTGCATAAGTCACGCCCTTTCTTAAATAGATGGTTGTCAATGTAATTTGTTTAAGATTACCGTCAGGTGTCCGGACACCTGACGGGTAAACTTTTTACTTGCCACAACAGCAGGATTGATGTTTTGCATCATCCTTCCAGCAGGTTACACCATTCAGATACTCTTTGAACTCTGCAAAACGCTGGCAGTTGATGGAATAGTGCTGCCACTTGCCTTCCTTATAGGAGGATACCAGACCGCACTCGCTCAACACCTTCATATGGTGGGACAGGGTGGGCTGTGTAACCTGCAATTCATCCAACAGGTCACATCCACACTTCTCGCCCTTGGTCAGCATTTCAATAATCTTCAGCCGGTTGGGGTCGGACATGGCCTTGCAGATGAGAGATACTTCTTCTCGGGTCATGGTTGCTTCACCCTTTCACATAGATATTCGTCTATTCATAGAGTAACACACATATAGACGCTTGTCAATGCTTTTTCGTTTTCTCCTCTGCAATTTGTCTTTTCACTTCCTCGATCATCTTTGCCAGCTTCTCTTCGCATTCTTCACGGGTTTTGGCGTAGACATTATGGGAGGTGCGCTTGCCGTTGGCATCCCCGGGAGAGTATTTGCCTTCCCAGAGGTGATCGTTGATTTGATACACGACACCGGTGCCGGGTTTGCGATACTTGGTTTTGTACGGCTGGAAACCGGTTTGCTTGGAAGGCTTTTTCTGTTCCTCCTGCGGCATAGGAGCATCGGATTTTGCAATCTGACGGTCAATCTTCACCGCGGCCTGCTTCTGCATGGTGTCGGTAACATGAGAGTAGATGTCCAGCGTAGTTTCCGACGATACGTGACCGATGATAGCAGACAGGGTTTTCACATCCATGCCATGCTCCAGCGCCATAGTTGCAAAGGTGTGCCGCAGATCATGAAACCGAACCTTTTTACATCCGGCACGCTCCAAGGTCTGCTGCATACGGCGGCGGGTGTAATTTAGCGTGAGCGGTGCATCTGCCTTCTCAGGCGACGGGAACATCCACCGGGAGTTCACCGTCGCCTTGTATTTTTTCAGCACCTCCCGCACCGATGTCGGCAGCACAACCGTGCGGATGGAGGATTTCGTTTTCGGCTCGGAGATCACAAGCTCGCCCTTGATGAAGGTCACGGACTTGGTAATGTGCAGCTCCCCTGTTTCAAGATTCACATCGTTCCATTGCAGCGCAAGGATTTCACCCAGCCGAAGACCGGTTGCCAACTCCAGAAGGAAGAGTTCATAGTAGCCATCCTGCTTTGCCTGGATAAGGAACCGCTGCATTTCCTCCTGGGACAGCACCTGCATCTCCCCGCTTTTCTTCGGCGGCAGCTTGCAGCCGATGGCAGGATTGATACGGATCAGGCCTTCATCCACCGCTTTCTGTAACGCCGAGCGGCAGCTA
>JAZQQD010000117.1:0-9509 GCA_045628895.1 Faecousia sp. | reverse complement strand
CTTTCAGTGTTAAAAAAGTACCGAAAAATAAAAAAAGCCAACCTTCCCGATTTAAGGAAAGTTGGCAAAAAAATTTTTTATTTTTTTGAAAAAAACTGATAAAATAATGAAAAATTTCGAATTCGTACCAGACTCATCCCGAAAAAAAGAGGGTCACAGCCCAGATCGGCTGCTCAAATGCCCCAAAATGCAGAAAATCGGCCTCAAAAGCCGATTTGCATCTATTTTGCATCAAAATCTCGTGTTAACATTTTCGTAGGAATATTGGTACTTTTCGCTGTCAAAAGTGCCACAAAAAGAAAAGACACCAATCAAATTCAGAACTTTTTGCGTTCTGCATCTAAATTGGTGTCTTAATCTGGTGCGAGAGATGGGACTCGAACCCACACGGCATAACCACACGCACCTCAAACGTGCTTGTCTACCATTCCAACACTCTCGCAAGTGCAGTTGCATTATAACCAAATTTGAAGTTTTTGTCAAGACCTTTTCTTTCTGCTTTAAAACAGAAAAACCGAAAAAAGGGGTTGACAAATGGTAATCGATAGTGTATGATACACAGGTCAGCCAGAAAGCTTTCGCGCATGGAGAAGTCGCGTAGCTGGCCGAGCGCGCACGATTGGAAATCGTGTATACCCCAAAAGGGTATCGAGGGTTCAAATCCCTCCTTCTCCGCCACAAATCCCGGTATTTTATACCGGGATTTTTCTTTACTCTTCTTTTCTTGATTCAGGTGATTTTGTGAAAAAAAGAATCACAGCTACACTCCTATGCATCCTTTTTGCCTGCGTCTCCTTGGGTGCATATTCGCAGGAGTCTGCTCCCCTTGCCTATGATCCTGAGGCAGCCATACAATGCGCAGCTATCCACCGTTGGGACGAATGGGACAATTGTGCAGAATATGTTGCCCTGTGCCTCCGGGCCGGAGGGCTGGATGTAACTGTTCCGGGATGCACTTCCCTGCATGAACGGTTGTGCCAGTTCCCGGAAATTGAAGTATACCGCATGGCCCTGACAAATTCCACTTATTTGAAATCCGGGAAGCTTGCAGATGTTTTATCTACTGGAGATATCGGCATCTATCTCTGTGATTTCTGCAACAAGTATTATGGCGAACCCTATATTCATACTTTCCTGTACACAGGGACGGATGAAGAAGGATATATCCGCGGTTATTCCCACGGACCGCAAGAGGGTCCCAATGCCCGATATTGGTACAACCGTAACTGCTATGAATGTCACCAGATTCTGCGTACCATTTATTTTTATCACTTTCCTGCTCCGGGAGAATCGGATTCCCATCTCGATGCATCCCGAATCTATTTTGATTCCCGGGGCGTTCCTCTGTCCGGTCTCATGGACCGAAACGGAGTTGCTTATTATCTCAGAAAAGACGGAACACCCCAGCCCGGCTGGAACCGCATTCCGGAAGCTCTCTGCTGCAGTAATCCTGATGGACGAATCACGCTCTATGCAACCCTGATCGCAAACACCCCCGTGCTTCAGGATGCCGAGGGACAAATCATCATCTCCGGCATGGATGCGGTTTTACGCTGCCCCCAAATCGAATACACCCCCCTTTGTCGTTGAACGGCCGATGCGAAAGCTCGGCCGTTTTTTTCATAAAAACCTACTTTAAATGCAGAAAGCCTGTGATTGGGAGAGAAATTCTAAGGTAAACGGAAAGTAAACTATTTCCAGCCATTTTGTTACAAAGTACATACAAAGCCTCCATATAATACTGATATAAAATCCCCGAGGAGGCTTTTTATGATCTGGAATATCATCGTAGACTCCAGCTGTGATTTAAGCAGCTTATATTATAAGGATGCACAGAACGAGATCCGTTACTACTCCGTCCCTTTTGTGATCACCGCAAAGGAGACAGACTTTGTTGACGACGAGACTATGGACATCCCTAAAATGCTGGATGCCATGGAAACCGATACCAAAGCCAGCACCACCGCCTGTCCTTCCCCTGCCTCCTGGCTCAAATTCTTCGAAATGGAAGGCAGCTGCATTGCGGTTACCATCTCCAAAGAGCTTTCCGGCAGCTACAACAGCGCCTGTGCCGCCATGGATATGATTCTTGAAGAACAGCCCGAAAAAAATATCGCTGTGGTCAACTCCATTTCCGCCGGTGCCGGACTTATTCTCACCGTTCGCAGCATCTGCAAAAAAATACTGGCAGGAATGTCCTTTCAAGAGGTTGCAATTTCTGCACAGAATGAGATACAATGTAAGCGGACTATTTTCTCCCTCTGCTCCTTCGGAAATCTGATCAAGAACGGAAGAATGTCTCCCGTCGTGGGTGTACTGGCCAAGGTTCTGGGTTTCTGGGGTATCGGCATTGCCAGCGATATCGGAACCATCGAGATCAAAGGCAAGGTTCGGGGAGAAAAGAAAGCGGTCCGCGCCATTATGGATGATATGCACGCATGGCCCAAATCCATCTCCTATGCTGCCATTACGCATTGCCAAAATGAGTCAATGGCAAATGCGCTGAGAGCGGAAATGGAAGAAGCTTTCCCGGGAATCGAAGTGGAAGTATTGCCCACCAAGGGACTCTGCAGCTACTACGCAGAGCGTCACGGCATACTGGTTGCATATTATTAAGGAAAGGCGCATTTCTCATTTTAGGAGGAATTCCCTTTGGATACCCAAGTTTTTGACACCGATCATCTGGCAAAAACCTATTTTAAGATGGCTCTGCCCGTTGTTCTGGGTCTGGCCATTACACTGATCTACAATCTGGCAGACACCTTCTTTATTGCCCAGACCGGCAATACGGATCTGGTGGCCGGCGTTGCCCTCTGCGGCCCGGTTTTCACCACGCTGATGGCCTTTGGTAACATCTACGGTCAGGGCGGCAGTTCCCTCATTTCACGGCTGCTGGGAAAACAGGATACTGATGGCATCCGCCGGGTCAGCGCTTTCTGCTTCTATATTGCCATCATCACCGGTGCTGTCATCGGTGCCCTCATGCTGATCTTCCAGACTCCTCTGCTGCGGCTCATCGGCGCGGATGCCGACACCCTTCCTTACGCCCGGGATTATTTCACCATTCTCGCTCTGGGCGCCCCTGCCACGGTGCTGTGCTTCATTCACTCCAATCTGATCCGCTGCGAAGGAAAAGCGACCCTCTCTATGATCGGCTCTGCCAGCGGCACAGTACTCAATATGATCCTGGATCCCATTCTGATTTCCGGGTTTCATATGGGCGCGCGGGGCGCAGCCATCGCCACTGTCGTCGGCTATCTGTTCTCCGACATTTTCTTCATTATTATTGTATCTAAAAAGAGCAAGATACTGTCCATTGCTCCCAAATTCCGAATCTCCAGGGATTTTCTGCAGCAGATTCTTGGCGTTGGTATTACCGCAGCCATCACCAACCTCATGAGCAGCCTGTGCATGATCACCCTGAACCACTTCCTGCTGCCCTACGGAAATGAAAAGATCGCCGCCATGGGCATCGTACTGAAGATCAACATGATTGCCTCCCTGGTGCTCACCGGATTTGCCTTCGGCGGTGTTCCCCTCTACGGCTTCCTTTACGGCGCGAATAATAAGGAAAAGCTGGGTGAGCTGATCCGCTTTTGTCTGAATTTCCTGGGTGGACTGGCTCTGACTCTCTCCGCTGTTCTCTTTATTGCCGCCCCCTTCCTGATCCGCAGCTTTATGGATCAGGGCAGTATTGTTGCCGACGGCACCCTGATGCTCCGTTGGCAGGTAACCGGCACCGTGTTTACCGCCGTAGTTCTCCTCATCACCGTATTGTTCCAGGCTACCGGTAAGGTCATTCCCGCTCTGCTTATGTCCGTCAGCCGCCAGGGAATCGTATTTATGGTCGTTCTCTTCCTGGCAGTTACGATTCTCGGCTACAACGGCGTCATCATGGCCCAGGCCTTGGCAGATGTGCTCAGCGCTGTCTTTGCCCTGGTGCTCTATCGGAAGGTATTAGGCAGCCAAAATTAAAACCGAATAGAAAACCCCTTTTGTGGATAATATTTCCACAAAAGGGGTTGATTTTTTGCAAAAACACATTGGTATTGCCATTGCCGGTGCCGCTGCAGGAACCGTTTGCGGTTTGCTTGGGGCAGGAGGCGGCATGGTACTGGTGCCCCTTCTGGGGCTGCTGACTGACCTCCCCAGAGAACGGATCTTCTTTGTCTCGGTGATGATCATGCTGCCTATAGCCGCAACCAGTTTGCTGATCTCCGGATTTATCTGGAATCCGGAATTTATCCCTTTTCTGATGGGCAGCACCCTTGGGGGGTTACTGGCAGGAAAATATGGCGAAAAAATCCCGTCCGCCCTTTTGCACAAAGGACTGGGGATTCTGATTTTATGGGCAGGAGTGCGGTATTTATGGTGAATTTTTTGGTTGCCTCTGCCTTGGGATTTCTCTCCGGCATGGGCATCGGCGGCGGCAGCCTGCTAATGCTCTACCTGACCTCTCTTCTGGGAATGTCCCTGCGGGAAGCAAGAGGACTCAATCTGCTTTTTTTCATTTTCTGCGCAGTCAGCGCAAGCCTTTTCCGAATCCGGAAAAGGCAGATTCCCATCAAGTCGCTATGGGTGCCCATGGCATCCGGTGTGCTGTGTGCCTGGGGCTTTTCCCTTTTATCGCACAATCTCAATGAAGCTATCCTGAAAAAGGGCTTTGGGATCCTGCTGCTGGCCGTAGCATACCGGGAGCTCCGTTACCGGCCGCGGAACGCCAGGTAACCCTCCAGAATCAGAGAAGCCGCTACCGCATCCACGGTATCCTTCCGTTTCTTTCCGTGGTAATTGTGGGCAGAAAGGATGTTATGGGCCTCCACCGTGGTTCTTCTTTCATCCCACAGCTTTACAGGCAGGCAGGTGGTTTCCTCCACCTTGGCGGCAAATTCCCGGCACAGGGCAGCGCGGCTGCCTTCCGTGCCATCCATGTTTCTGGGCAGGCCAACTACGATCTCACCCACGCCGTTTTCCTTTACCAGACGGGCAATTTCCTCCAGGGTTTTCTCGTCTTTTCTGCTGTGGATCACGGTGGTGGAGCCCACCAGAGAGCACAGCAGGTCCGAAATTGCGATACCAGTTCTGGCATCGCCGTAATCTACCGCCAAAATCTTCATAGTTTGCACCTCTGCTTCTGATTTTTTCTTCATTATAACTCAAAAAAATCAAAAAATAAAGAAAAATCTTATTGACGAATATTTGTTTCTATGGTAGAATGATTCTACCTGTGAAAAGGGGGCTCGTTTGGTGCGCCCTTTTCAGCCCCGGAGCGGTGTTTGTAGTGGCCGCTGAACTAAAATCTTTTACTAGCTGGGGTGATACAGGGAGGCAATTTTTAAGGAGGTGCCGTTATGCGCGTTAAAGTCACTTTGAGATGTTCCGAGTGCAAGCAGAGAAACTACGATTCTATGAAGAACAAGAAGAACGATCCCGACCGTCTCGAGATGAAGAAGTATTGCAGATTCTGCAAGAAGCACACCATCCACAACGAGACCAAGTAAGGAGGCCCACCCATCATGGCAGAAGTCAAGAAGGAAAACTGGTTCAAGAGTGCCTGGGGTAAGACCTGCAAGTACTTCCGCGAGCTGAGAAGCGAGCTGAAGAAGGTTGTGTGGCCCACTCCCGAGCAGACCATGAAGAACGCTCTGATGGTTGTCGCCTGCTGCATCGCCGTGGGCGTTTTCATCTGGCTGTTCGACTTTGTTGCTCAGGTCGGCATTGATGCCCTCATCAAGGCTTTCCACTAAGGCGGAAGGTGCAAGATCATGGCTGAAGCTGCAAAGTGGTATGTAGTGCATACCTATTCCGGTTACGAAAACACTGTAAAGGCTACCATTGAAAAAACAGTGGAGAGCCGCCATCTGCAGGATCAGATCCTGGCCATCAACATCCCCGTAGAGACCGTCACCGAGATTACCGAGTCCGGCAAGACCAAGACCTATGAGCGCAAGGTCTTCCCCGGCTATGTTCTGGTGAAGATGTACTACAGCGATGATACCTGGCACGTTATCAAGGATGTACGAGGTGTAACCGGCTTCGTTGGTACATCCAGCAACGACCCCATTCCCCTGTCCGAAGAAGAGGTTTATGCAATGGGCGTTGAGAAGCGCGAAATCATCGTCAACTATCAGGTGGGCGATACCGTGCGGATTCTCGACGGTCCTCTGAGCTCCTTCACCGGTACGGTTGAGGCAATTGAGGTCGAAAAGAATCGGGTCAACGTGGTGGTTTCCATGTTTGGCCGTGAGACTCCCGTCGGATTGGAACTCGATCAGGTGGAAGTCGTTTCCCAGTAACGCATCGGGCAGGAATTTCCCTGTCAGACCGTGGGAGGGGTAAAAGCCCCGCAAGAAATGCGCAAAGCGCATATTACCACATTTTATTCAGGAGGTGCTTATCATGGCACAGAAAGTCACTGGCATTATCAAACTTCAGATCAACGCCGCTAAGGCAACCGCTTCTCCCCCTGTTGGTCCTGCTCTGGGTCAGCATGGTGTGAATATCGCAGCATTTATCAAGGAATTCAACGCTCGTACTCAGGCAATGGAGGGTTACAAGATCCCCGTAGACATCACTGTCTACGCTGACCGCAGCTTCACCTTCATTACCAAGACTCCTCCGACCCCCCTGCTGGTTATGAAGGCTATCGGCCTGCAGAAGGGCTCCGGCGTTCCCAACAAGACTAAGGTTGGCACCATCACCAAGGCTCAGATCACTGAGATCGCTAAGACCAAGATGCCCGACCTGAACGTCAACTCCCTGGAAGCAGCAGAGAGCCAGGTTATGGGTACCTGCCGTTCCATGGGCGTTACCGTTGTTGATTGATAATTGCTGATCCGGGCAAATCCCGGAAATGTGGGAGGATTATTCCGCATCACCACTTTAAGGAGGATATTTAAGTGTTTAGAGGTAAAAAATATCAGGAGAGCGCCAAGCTGTTTGACCGCTCTGTTCAGTATGATCCCACCGAAGCTCTGGACTTCGTAGTTAAGGGTTCTTCCGCAAAGTTCGACGAGACCGTCGAGCTGCACATCAAGTTGGGTGTTGACTCCCGTCACGCTGACCAGCAGGTCCGTGGTGCTGTCGTTCTGCCCAACGGCACCGGTAAGACTCGCCGCGTTCTGGTTTTCGCTAAGGACGCAAAGGTTGAAGAAGCTAAGGCTGCTGGCGCTGACTATGTCGGCGGCATGGAGCTGGTTGAGAAGATCACCAAGGAGAACTGGTTTGAGTTCGACGTGGTCGTCGCTTCTCCCGACATGATGGGCGTTGTTGGCCGTCTTGGTAAGGTTCTGGGTCCCAAGGGTCTGATGCCCTCTCCCAAGGCCGGTACCGTTACCCCCAACGTTGCTGCTGCCGTTACCGAGATCAAAGCCGGTAAGGTTGAGTACCGTCTGGACAAGACCAACATCATCCACTGCCCCATCGGCAAGGTTTCCTTCGGCGCTGAGAAGCTGACCGAGAACATGGACGCTCTGGTTAAGGCTGTTGTCAAGGCTAAGCCCGCTGCAGCAAAGGGCCAGTACATCCGTTCCTGCGTGGTTGCTTCCACCATGGGCCCCGGTGTTAAGGTCTCTACCGCAAAGTACCTGTAATTTACAAAAAACTTTCAAAAACCTCTTGACTTTTCAAGAGGTTTTTGTTATACTCTTAATGTTGCCAAAGACAGCAGGTGACTGATGCCCAGTCGTAAATCCTGCCGAGGTTACGCCTACAATTGTTGTTTGCGTGTCCTTCTGTCTATTGGCAGAAGGACACTTATTTTTTTCGGAGGTGAAATCCATGCCCAACGCAAAGGTTCTTGAGTCCAAGAAGGCTACCGTAGAGGCCCTGACCGGTAAGATCAAGGAAGCTACTTCCGTCGTTTTCGTGGATTACAAGGGTATCACCGTTGCACAGGATACCGAGCTGCGTAAGATGTTCCGTGAAGCTGAGGTTGAGTATAGCGTTGTTAAGAACACCCTGACTCGTTTCGCTGCCAAGAATGTTGGCTACGACTTCGACGAGGTTCTCAACGGCACTACTGCTATGGCCGTCACTACCGGCGATCCTATCGCTCCTGCTCGCGTCGTTTGCGACTTTGCTAAGAAGAACAAGAACGTTCTGTCCATTAAGGGTGGCGTTGTTGAGGGTTCCGTTCTGACCGCTGATCAGCTCAACGGTTTCGGCGAACTGCCCAGCAAGAGCGCTCTGGTGGCTCAGGTTCTCGGTACCTTCCTGGCTCCCATTTCCAGCCTGGCTTTTGTTCTGGACCAGATCCGCGAACAGAAGGAAGGCCCTGCACCCGCAGAGGCTCCCGCAGAAGCCTAATTTCTGCTGACAACCAATCTACAATATCTGATTTATTTATTTTAGGAGGATTATTACCATGGCTAGTGAAAAGATCACTGCTCTCGTTGAGGAAGTTAAGGGTCTGACCGTTCTGGAGCTGTCCGAGCTGGTTCACACTCTGGAGGAAGTTTTCGGTGTTTCCGCTGCTGCCGCTGCTGTTGCAGGTCCCGCTGTTGCTGCTGCTCCCGCTGAGGAAGAGAAGACCGAGTTTGATGTCATCCTGAAGTCCGCTGGTGCTTCCAAGCTGGGCGTTATCAAGGTTGTCCGTGCTGTTACCGGCCTGGGCCTGAAGGACGCTAAGGATCTGGTTGACAACTGCCCCAAGACCCTGAAGGAAGGCATCTCCAAGGAAGACGCCGAGAAGATCGTTGCCGATCTGAAGGAAGCTGGCGCAGAGGCCGAGCTGAAGTAATTTTTACTTCCCACAACATAAATTCAGCCACCGAAGAAATTCGGTGGCTGTTTTTTTATTCCGCAAACATGGCAGTAGACAGGTAGCGCTCTCCGGTATCCGGAAGCAATACCACAATATTTTTTCCTTTATTTTCCGGCTTCTTTGCCAAGGTAACCGCCGCATGAATGGCAGCACCGGAGGAAATCCCCACCAGTACACCTTCCAGTCTTCCCACGGCTCTTCCCGCTGCGAAGGCATCTGCATTTGAAACTGGAACGATCTCATCGTAGATATCTGTATTCAGCACATCCGGGACAAAACCGGCACCAATTCCCTGAATCTTATGGGCTCCGGCTTTTCCGCCGCTGAGCACAGGAGAATCCTCCGGCTCTACGGCTACCACCTGAATGGCAGGATTCTTTTCCTTGAGGTAGGAACCTACGCCTGTAATTGTACCGCCGGTACCAACGCCTGCCACGAAAATATCTACATTTCCATCCGTATCTTCCCAGATTTCCGGACCGGTGGTTGCCTTATGAATGGCAGGATTGGCAGGATTCACAAACTGTCCCGGAATGAAGCTCCCAGGAATCTCCAACGCCAGCTCTTCCGCCTTGGCAATAGCTCCCTTCATGCCCAATGCTCCGGGAGTTAAAACCAGCTCCGCTCCGTAAGCCTTCATAAGAAGCCTGCGTTCCATGCTCATGGTTTCGGGCATGACGATGATCGCTCGATACCCCTTGGAGGCTGCCACGGAAGCCAGACCAATGCCCGTGTTGCCGGAAGT
>JAZQQD010000116.1:0-7050 GCA_045628895.1 Faecousia sp. | reverse complement strand
ACATTGATATCAATCTCGTAGTCTGTTCCGGCATGGCCATTGAGCTGGAGGTAGGCGCACAGCCGTGTTGCATTCAGTGCACCGCCGATACTGTTGCCGCCGTCAAAATTCATCGTGATCTTATCCTGACCGGCGTCGTTCTTCGTCAGGGTATATCCGCCATCCGGCAGGCCGTTCTGGGCATACACATCGGGTTTGAACTCCATGGAAGCATGCTGATCCTTGTTCAGCCCCTTGCTGACCAGCCTGCCGCCCTCATAGGTATAGAACCAGTCGAACATGGTGAACACGGCACTCAGATCACGATCCTTGCATTTGCTCGTGACACCCATAGGAGAGCCCAGGAGTGTCTGCTGATACAGCATGTCCGGGATGTTGTACTGACGGGATACATCGCCGTACATATCGTTGATGGGAAGTGCACAGCCCCACAGCATAGCATCGCGCTTGTCTTCTTCATTGTCGCAGGTGGCACGGATCGTGCTGCCGAGGATACCCATCATATTGTAGGTAAGGCCGACCATGCCACGGTTTAAGCCGGTGGGATTGATATCATAGAACATGTTGGCAGCACGGGTCTCGAACTTCTTGTCCAGCCAACCGTTTTTGTACCAGGTATTCATGCATTCCAGGTAAGTTTTAAAGGTTTCGCCGGTACCGCCAAAGGCAGCATTTCCGTCTGCATCCACATGCCAGGAGCAGCCGCCGCCACCAAAGCTGGACACGAGATCACCGGTCTCCAGGTAACCCAGGTAGTAAAGCGTGGTGCAGTACGCATTGGCATCATCCGCCCAACCGCGCTCAGCGATTGCAAGCTTGAATGCTTCAAACATCCATTCCCAGTCACTGATCGTGTAAGGATCCGTCAGACCGCTGGGGAAGATGATATTATCCGTCCAGTCATTGTTAGGATCATCGCCCTGGGTGAAAGTGAATTCCTTGACGGGGTTTTCCTTCCAACCATTCAGATTGCCCTGGGCCACAGCTGCGGACAAAGGCGTCACTTCGGGGTGGCCGTTGGCAGCTACATAATCACTGTCCCAGTCCCATACATAATCCGTGGGGACAGCATACTTCGCCACCCAGTCTCTGCGGTAAACATATCCGCCCCAGGGATTGATGATGCTGTCGTTCATGCCATACACCGCGTAGTAATGGACCTTTCCTTCCTCATCTGTGGAAGAAACAAGCGGCTTCAAATCCGGATGCTGATCCAGGAAGGCAAGATAGTTGGGCATATAGCCTTCCACCCATTGGGTGATATCCAGCAGGACACCATCCTCATAAAGAGATTTTGGCGTTCCGGCAGCGGAAAGGCTGATCAGCTCCGGATAATCCTCGGTAGCGATCATCGTGTTGAAGTTTTCTGTCTCAGAGCCCTTCAGAGGAACACGGAAGCTCAGTTTAAGCTGCGTACCTTTATCCTTGGAGCCAATGGTTTTGTTCTCCGTGTCCCAATACTGAGCATTGAGCCATTGGACCGTAGGATTCTCGGAATAATCGCTGTAATACACGCCCTGACCATCATCACCGTAAATCCACATGGTGAATTCCTGAGCGCTCTCCTTGGTTCCGCTGCTGCCGCAGCCAGAAAGCAGCGACACGGCCATAATCAGCACAAGGCCCATGGAGATCAATCTTTTTAAGTTCTTTTTCATCTTGTTCCCCCATTTCTTTCAGGTGTCCAGAGGAAACGCTGAATAAATCGTTTCCCAAAGCACTTGGTTGCCTGTATTATAGAGAGAACATTAACAATAGCGTTATTAAAAAATGGCGGTTAATATTAAAAAATTGATCATTTTCTAAATGCCATCAATAGTTGATATATAAAGCTAAAAATTGATAGCCTTTTCCTCCATTTTTTGATATAGTTATTAACAGCAATAGACGAAAGCGAGGATTTATTATGAAACTCAGGCTTGATGTTTCTCTGGCGGCATTTTTACATTGCGCAAGTATCTGCGAAGGAGAAGTGCTGTACCGTACGCCGGAAGGTGATCAACTGAATCTGAAAAGCCGGCTGTCTCAATATATCTTTCTGGCAGCTGCAGACAGAAAAGATTCGGAGATTCTTCGCTCCGGTCAGGTCGTTTGTACGAATACAGATGACTATCAGAAACTTATGTCATATCTGACTGAGTAAGTGGAGGTATCATTCATGGGAGACTATGAAACAGCACTCCGCCTTGACAATATGCGGCAGATGTTCCTGTACGGCAACAGTTTATACAGCTGGTATCTTGCACAGGATTTCTCTCTGCGGTACAGCAACTGTCCCAGTGAGAAATTCTTCTATGATATGCTCATGATCAGCAGCTGTCCGGACACAATCAGAGAACACTTTGCCGAAAAGAGTGTTCCTGTAATTCTCAACGATCAAATGGGGTTTGCATGGATCGCATCGGCAGAAAAAACAGCAGATGAAACGGGTGTTCATCTGCTGGGACCTATATTTACGGTTGAGGCATCGGAGGCCTATCTTCGCAAACTATGCGAGAAGCTGCACGTCTCTCGTGAGCTTTCATACGAATTGATCAGGCAGCTCAAATATGTGCCTACCATTCCGTTGAATATGGCGATGCGATATGCCGTTATGCTTCACTATTGTGTTACCGGAAACCAGATTGCGCTGACCAACGTCGTGTATGGGCACACAGACAGCCCATCTGAATCTGAAAACGAATGGGAAAGTACGAACTGGCACGGAACATGGGAAGCAGAGCAGATGATGTTCGAGAGCATCCGCACCGGTACAATGACATTGAGCCCAGATGGGAACGAGTTAACCAGCCAGTTTGCCAATGGCCGCGTAGGCACGATGTGTCCAGGGGATCCGCTGCGGCAGGCCAAGGATGAGCTGATCGTTCTGGCTGTTTTGTGCAGCCGTGCTGCGATCCTTGGCGGTGTTTCTCCGGAAGGCGGTTATAACCTGGCTGACTATTATATCTCACGCGGTGAAGCCTGTGGGACAATCAGTGCCGTGCAGGCCTGCCAGGTGGAACTGATCCAGGTGGTTCTGCAGCGCGTGCGGAAATGCCGGGAGAATATGGACCGGTCAGCACTGGTAGCTGGCTGTATGGAATATGTAGAGACCCACGTTTTGGAGAAGATCCGTTTTGAAGATATGGCAAAGGAACTGGGATATGCCGGGTACTATCTGAGCAAGCAATTCAAGAAAGAAACAGGAATTGCATTGAAAGATTATGTTAACAAGCAGAAAATAGACCGGGCAAAGCGAATGCTGGATAACTCACAGCTTGGTATTGTAGAAATCAGCGAAAAACTTGCTTTTTCGTCACCAAGCTATTTCGGCGTGATTTTTCAGGAATTTGCAGGAATGTCACCCACTGAGTACCGCAACCGAGACTATGAAACAGACGGGAGAAAAGACTTATGAAAAAGACTATGATGAATCCAGTCAATATCAATTACAGATATCAGTTTAATCAGGATCCCAGAACCGGTGTTCTCTCTGTCAATCGGGAAGCTGCAGACCCATCCATGATCTGTTATCAGGGAAGATACTTTATTTTTGCCTCCATGACTCTGGGAGTATGGGTGTCGGATGATCTGATTCATTGGGAAAATCACCGTTTGCCGGATACGCTTCCGCTCTATGATTATGCGCCTGATGTCCGTGTGATGGGTGGGTATGTTTATCTGTCCGCTTCAAAGAGGAGTAACATCTGCAATTTCTATCGTACGAAGGATATTCTGAACGGCCCGTATGAAGAAATTCCCGGAACGTTTCCTTTCTGGGATCCCAATCTGTTTCTGGATGATGATGGCCGGGTCTATTTCTACTGGGGCTGTGCCGCCGAGACACCTATTTATGGTGTGGAACTTGACAGGGAAACCATGTGCCCACTGGGAGAAAAGAAAGAATTGATCTATGGCGATCCCTGGACAAAGGGTTTTGAGCGGGTTGGCGCAGATCACAGTGTATCACCCCGGACGGATGAAGAGGTGGAAGAGGCATGCAAGGGGTTCTTTGCTGCGCAGGGGATCGATCCTGCGGCGGTACCCGCTGATGTGATGCCGATGATTCGCAGCATGTTCAGCCAGCGTCCATTTGTCGAAGGTGCCTGGATGGACAAGTTCAATGGGAAATATTACTTACAATACGCCTGCCCCGGAACGGAATATAATACTTATGCCGATGGTGTCTACGTTTCCGAGCATCCCCTCGGCCCATTCCGGCTGGCAGAAAACAACCCCTATTCCTATCATCCCGGTGGCTTCATGCCGGGTGCAGGCCACGGTTCTACCCTGTGTGATCAGCACGGAAACCTTTGGCATGCCGCTACCATGCGAATCAGCGTCCATCATCCGTTTGAACGCCGCGTTGGCATCTGGCCTGCAGGCATTGACAAGGATGGGGAACTGTTCTGCAATCAGCGATACGGTGATTGGCCTCTCCCTGTTCCCGAGGGCAGGATGGATCCCTGGGTTCAGCCGGAATGGTTCCTGCTAAGCTACGGCAAGACATGCCGGGCGTCCTCCAGTGCCGACGGGCATCCGTTTGACAACGTCACGGATGAAAATGCTCAGACCTGGTGGCAGGCTGCTGCTAATCAGGAAGGGGAATGGCTTCAGCTTGACCTGGAACAGATTTGTGATGTACGCGCTGTCCAGATTAATTTTGCGGATGGCAAGCTGGATATTCCGGTCCCCGGCGAATTCCGTACAGAGGATACTCCCAGATATATCGATGGTTCCAATATGGTCACCCGCTGGATGCTGGAGGGATCTGCCGATGGCATCACGTATACGACCATTGAGGATAAGTACTGCGCCGTTACTGACCTGCCGCATGATTTGGTCGTAAGGCCGGAAGGAATACAGGTGCGCTATCTGCGGCTTGTCATCCGTGAGGTTCCGTATGGACAGGCCCCATGTATTTCCGGTTTCCGAGTGTTCGGTCACGGACATGGCGAAAAACCGGATACTCCTGTCTTTCGTGCAGTTCGTGACAATGATCTTGATTTCCATGTGACCATTGACAAGAGCAATGCTGTTGGCTGGAACATCCTTTGGGGACAAACGCCCGAAAAGCTGTATCATAGCTACATGGTCTTCCAGCCCGAGCAGCGCATCGGTGCTCTTGTCAAAGGAAGAGACTACTATGTGCGTGTGGACGCATTCAATGAAAACGGCATCACAGAGGGAGTATGTGTGAAGCTGTAATCACGAGAATTGGGGGTATCTATCATGAAATATCGGAATCCTATTGTTTCCGGCTTTGCTGCAGATCCGTCTGTGTGCACAGTGGGTGAAGATTATTATATGGTACACAGTTCTTTTGAGTACTTGCCTGGTCTGCCCATTCTGCACAGCAGAAACTTAGTGAACTGGGATATTATTGGTTATGCCATTCACAGAGCGGAGCAAATGCAGTTTTCCGGGATGAAATGTTCCGAAGGGTTATATGCACCTTCCATCCGTTTTCATGACGGTTTGTTTTATGTTGTATGCACCAACGTCAGTATGGGCGGCAATTTCTATGTGACTGCTTCCAACCCAGCCGGCCCCTGGTCAGATCCTGTATGGGTAAAGCAGGGCGGCATTGACCCATCGCTGCTCTTTGACGATGATGGAAAAGTATATTTTACCAGCAACGGCTGGGAAGAGAAAAATGGACACACAATCGCCTTTGTTCAGCAGTCAGAAATCGATATCCGCACAGGCGAATTATTGACGGAACCTGTTCGTATCTGCTACGGAACGGGAGGGCGCTGCCTGGAGGCACCGCATCTGTATCATGTGAAGGATTGGTATTATCTGATTTGTGCAGAGGGCGGCACCGATCTTCGCCATATGGCAACGGTATTTCGAAGCAAATCTCCGTGGGGCCCGTTTGAATCTCACCCCGAAAATCCTATATTGACAGCAAAAGATGAAAATGCTCCGATCCTGTCAGCCGTTGGACATGCGGATTTATTCGAGGATAAGTTCGGACAATATTGGATGGTTTTTCTTTGTTACAGAACAGTCGGCAAGTATCATCATCTTGGCAGAGAAACTGGTATGGTGCCGATTGAATGGAATGACGGCTGGCCATTTGCAGTTGGTGGAAAAGCACCGGATGCGATGATTGACTGTCCAAGCAGAAAAGGTATTGACGAGCTGCTCCCCACCGAGGCAGAGGAAACAGAGTTTTTTTCAAATGCGGATGGTTTGGGGTCCAAGTGGAACTTCATGCGTGAGTTCTTTGCTGATTATCGCTTCAGCGGGACAGGGCTAGTCCTGAAGGGAAACACGCATACATTGGATGAACAAGCAACCCCTGCCTGGATTGGCAGAAGGCAGCAGCATTTCCGGGTCCATTGCAGCTCGTCAGTGATCTTACAGACACGGAATGAACAGGAGGAAGCGGGTCTCTCGGTCGTTTGCTCCAATCGTGCCTGGTATTCGATTACAGTCAGTTCCCGTATGGGCAAAAGGGTGGCTATACTAAAAAAACGGGTTGAGGATATGTACATGGAAATTATACACGACCTCCCCGACTCCTTGCAGAACGATGAATCCCCGGTAGAACTGTATCTGGAAGCAGATGAACAGTCATACAGCTTTGGCTTTCTTCATAACGGTGGAAAATGCTGTGTCGGTTCCGGAATGGCAAAACTGTTGTCTACCGAAGTCAACTGGGGTTTTACCGGAGTGTTTATTGGTATGTATGCAGTGCAGACAGATGCTGTCTTTGGGTACTTCAAGTATAGTGAACGCTAGAAACGCTCCCGATTGGAACTGTGTATCCGACCGCAATGTTTTGTCAGTTATGAATACCCGCACCATAAAAAAGAACACCCCTTGCGGGTGTTCTTTTTTATGGGCTGAATGGGACTCGAAGAGAGCGGCCCGCCCAACAGGCGGGCAAAACAGTGTCCTGTGGACACTGTTTTAGCTCGGGGGAGAGTCCAAAGCCTGCCGATTGCGCCCCGTAAGGGTGTAAGCGGCAGGCTTTTCTTATTTGCGTCGGATGGGTTACATCATTGCGGCGCTGCATGCAACGAAGATGTAGCAAAGGACGCTGACGCCTACACCAATCCA
>JAZQQD010000115.1:0-4519 GCA_045628895.1 Faecousia sp. | reverse complement strand
TTGTAAAGGCCGGACTCGCTGTCATATTCGATATAGGAAGATTTGCCGGAGAAACCGAACTGCACATGGATCTCAGTGGCGGGCTCGCCCTCCATGGTTCCGTTATCAAACAGGAAACCGTAGTCGGGGGCTTCCTCCTGGTCGTAGCGGATACCGGTTTCATCCAGGAAATCCAGAACGCTTGCGCCGTTAAAGAATGCGGTGTGCTCATAGGCATAACCGGCATCCAGACGGGCCTGATCCCGATAGAAATACTTGCCGGCCCAGCCGATTCCGTTCATTTCATCCCAGTCTGCATCGGCAATCAGCGCATCTGCTTCAGAGCTGCCGCCGAAATGGATGTACAGAGCGTCAAAGCTCCGGGCGATGCTGAAGGTATAGGGTCTTGCGCTGCGGATGGAGCCGACCTTTTCTACCTTGGTGATGTCGCTGAAAATACCAACAAGGCGGGTAACGCCGCAGTTGTCGGCGATGACTTCAAAAATAAAATCTGCCTCGGAACTGCCGTGCTGAGGACGGGCATCCATACTGTTGTTCATCATGACTGCAACGGCACGATGGGTCATGGGAACGTCGGAGCCGTTCAGGGGGTTGATGATCTCGTGCTCGGTGGGCTCAGTAGGAGCCTCGGTGGTTGCTTCCGTGGTGGGAGCGGTGGTAGGCGCGGTGGTGGGAGCAGTCGTCGGTGCGGTGGTCGGTGCTTCGGTAGAAGGCTCTGTGGCAGGGGCAGCGGATTTGCCGCAGGCGACCAGGGACAGAACCATCAGAACTGCCAGCACGAGGGAGAGCATTCTTATCTTCATAATAAAACCTCGATTCGGTGAAATTTTTGCTTTAGAATGGAGCAATTATACCGCAGGGAATTGGAAATTGCAACAGGAACCTTTTAGGGGACATAAACGCTGTCCAGGGTCTTTCCTACGGTGTAGAAGAAAACATTGTCCCGGGCAGGCTGCAGTTCCGTGAGCATACCGCGTGTGGCAAAGACTGCATAGCTGCGGAACAGAATGGGGCAGATGCCGCCGGTATCCATGATCTGCTGGTGCAGGGGATAGTAGTTGCCGCTGTTGGACAGAGCATCCATACACAGCTCGTAGAGCTTTTCGTCATCAATGCCGCCGTATCTCAGACTGCCCCAGGTGAAGAAGAACTGGCTCAGGTCCATATTCTTGGAAAGCTGGGTCTGACCTAAGTACAGGTCGTATTCGCCCCAGTTTAAGTATTCCTCGTATTCGTAGCCGGAACGCTCTACAAGAGTGACCTTCATGCCGCTTTCTTCCAGCATGGTGGCAATGGCTCTGGCTACCCGGAGCCGCAGGGAGTCGCCGTTGTTTACCAGCAGCGTGATCTCGGCGTTCCGTTGGCCGGCAGAGCTGACCATCTCGGCAAATTTCAGCGCATTGTACTCATAGCGCTGGGCCAGGCTCTTGCTGTAGTAGGGGCTTAAGGGAGAGGCAGGCAGGGATGCGGCTCGGGCATATCCGCGATAGTAGTTCTCCACCAGAGCATCCCGATCAATGGCATAGGTCAGGGAAGCCCGCATGGTCTGAGAATCAAAGACTTTACTTTCGGAGTTATAGGCAAGGTACAGGAAGATTCCGTTCTCACATTCCCAAACCTCGTAGTCGCAGCGGTAATCCGCGTAGTAGTCGGAGCCGGGGTCGGCGCACACCAGATCCAGATCCCCAAATTCAAACTGATCCCGAATCTGGTTGTTGGATTCTGCCTTGATGAGGTTAATGGAGCTGGCTGTCACCAGCAGATCGGACTGGCACCACCAGTTTTCCTTACGGATCAGCTTAGGACCGGAGATGGTCTGCTGCAGATCGTAGGGACCGGTGCCGGCAGGATGCTCCGCCTTTACCTCGCCGGATTTCACAATGGGGAAGTCCAGCAGCAGGGGGAAATTCTCGTAGGCGTGGTACAGAATGACCTCGATACCCTTGTCCTCAGTCAGATAAACATCGTAGACGAAGTTGAATCGGCCCTGATACATGGGAGAGTCCAGAGCGGTGCGAAAGCTGGCCACCACATCCTGGGGAGTCAGCAGACTGCCGTCGGCAAAGCGGACATTGTCCTCAATGTAAAAGGTGTAGGTGGTCATGTCCTCGGAAACGCTGTACTGCTTGCACAGAATGGGGTGTACCTGGTAGTTCCGATCCACGGAGAACAGGCTCTGGTACAGCAGGGGGAACAGGGCCCGGTTGGTAAAGTCCGAGCAGGTGAAGGGATTCATGGTGCGCTCTTCGTAGTAGATCAACGTCAGCTCCTGCTCTTCTTCGGCCGGGACTTCCGTGACTTCCACTGCGGAGGAGCCGTCCTCCATGACCAGAGCGTTGCCGGTGGGGACGTATGCGCTGCCGCCCGGCTTACCGCAGCCGGAAAACAGGCTGAGGGTCAAGCAGAGCACCAGCAGGATAAGGATTGTCTTTCTCATAGGGGTTCCCCCTGACATAGGATGAGTGCGCCCTGGCTGCCTCGCTGTTTTCCTACTACCCGGTGAGACCAGTACAGTTCCGGATTGCACACTGTGCAGTCCGTGCTGAGGTCGATGGCTGTGACACCGGCATTTTGCAGGGCAAGGGCGTTGATTTTCTTCAGATCCGGGAAGTATTTTTCTCCCTCCCGGCGAATATAGGGATTGATTTCGCTGCCGTAGGCCGCAAGCAGCGCTTCGGGAACATCGGCATCCGTTTCAAAGCAGCAGGAACCGATGTTGGGGCCGATGGCGGCATGCAAGTTTTTGGGGTCGGTGCCGAAGGCCTTTGTCATGGCGGCCACCGCTTTCCCGGCAATATTCCCGGCGGTTCCCCGCCATCCGGCGTGGACGGCACCCACGGCACCGGTTGCGCTGTCCCACAGTAAAATGGGGGTGCAGTCGGCGGTGAATACCATGAGGGCAATGCCCGGAGTGGAGGTGATGAGACCGTCACATTCCGGCATTTCCGGGCCGTAGAGTCCGGCCCCTTTTTCTTTTTCCCCAACCTCCAGAATGATGGTGGAGTGGGTCTGGGTGGAAAGCACCAGATTTCGGGAATCGAACCCCAGGGCCTTTCCTAAAATATCATAGTTTTTCCGCACATTTTCCGGATCGTCTCCCCGATGGATGCCCAGATTCAGACTGGCAAGATACCCTGTGCTGACACCCCCCAGCCGGGTGGTGAAGCAGTGGGGAACGGGGATCTCCGGGGTGCGGAGGTACTGCAGGCTTCCGATTTGAGTGCGTTCCATATTATACATCCAGACCGGCGGCAATGTCCTTGGGACGGCAGCACTTCTTGTATTTCTTGCCGCTGCCGCAGGGGCAGGGATCGTTGGGGCCTACCCGGGTGGCGGCTGCCTTCCGGACAGGCTGCTTCTTTACCTGCACATTCACGGCGGCTGCGGTGCCGGTTTCCTTGGCGACCTTTTCTCGTTTGACCTCCTGGGTGGGCTTGAGCTGCACCAGGAACATCCGGCGGATGGTCTCTTCCCGGATGGCGGTGACCATGGCCTGGAAGATCTCGTAACCCTCTTCCTTGTAAGCGATGACGGGATCGTGCTGGCCGTAGGCTCGGAGGGAGATGCCCTGCTTCAGATCGTCCATGGCATCGATGTTGTCCATCCAGTATTCGTCAACTACCCGGAGCATGACCACACGCTCCAGTTCCCGCATGATGGCCTCGCCGTAGTGGGCTTCCTTGGCGGCATAGACCTTCTCGGCGGTTTCATAAATAGCATCTGCCAGAGCATCCCGGTCGGCAAAGCTGCCGGAAACGGCACCCTTGGGGAAGTATACATTTTCGAAGGAGGCAAGAATCTCCTTGGTGTTGGTCTCGTCCACGGGTGCACCGCTGAGGGCGGTGTCCACGGTGGAATCCACCAGCTTGCGGAGCATCTGCATCATGTTGTCCCGGAGGTTTTCGCCGTCCAGTACCTTCTGACGCTGAGCGTAAATGATCTCACGCTGCAGGTTCATGACATCGTCGTATTCCAGCACCCGCTTACGGGTCTGGAAGTTCCGGCTTTCCACAGCCTTCTGGGCGTTTTCTACAGCGCCGGAGAGAATCTTCTGGTCAATGGGAGTGTCCTCATCCAGACCCAGAGTGTCCATAATGCCCATGATCCGGTCGGAGGCGAACATCCGCATCAGATCATCCTCCAGACTCAGGAAGAACCGGCTGGCACCGGGGTCACCCTGACGGCCGGCACGGCCGCGGAGCTGGTTGTCGATACGAAGGGATTCATGGCGCCCGGTACCGATGATGAAGAGGCCGCCGGCTGCCCGACCCTTCTCAGCCCCGTCGGCGATCTGGGCCTTGAACTGCTTGAACAGAGTCTCGTATTTTTCCCGGATTTCCAGAATTTCGGGGTCCTCGGTTTCGGCGAAGGAGTTGGCTTCCGCCAGCAGTTCCTCGGGAATGTCCTGCTTCCGCAGTTCATTCATAGCCAGGTACTCGGCGTTGCCGCCCAGCACAATATCGGTACCACGGCCTGCCATGTTGGTGGCGATGGTCACGGCACCCAGGTGACCTGCCTG
>JAZQQD010000114.1:0-3533 GCA_045628895.1 Faecousia sp. | reverse complement strand
AAAATCGGGTTCGCCGCAATGCGGCGAAACCGACAGATTACGCGATTCATCGCTTCTTGGTAGCAACTTCCAGCAGAAGCTTGGCCAGCAGCTCGTCCACGCTCATGGTGCCCAGGTTGTTGCCTTCCCGGTCATTCAACGCGACGGTGCCGTTTTCCACTTCCTTGTCGCCCAGTACCAGCATATAGGGAACCTTGTCCATGCGGCACTCGCGAATCTTGAAGCCAATCTTTTCGTTCCGCAGGTCGGTCTCCACACGCAGGCCGGCGGCGGTCAGCTTTTCCTTGACCTGCTCCGCCCAGTCGTTGCAGCGGTCGGTGATGGTCAGGATGCGGACCTGCTCGGGCGCCAGCCACAGCGGGAACTTGCCGGCGTACTTTTCAATCAGCAGGGCCAGGGTACGCTCGTAGCAGCCCAGAGAGGTACGGTGGATGATATAGGGGGTCTTCTTCTGGCCATCGGCATCCACGTACTCCATGCCGAACTTCTTGGCCAGCAGCATATCGATCTGGATGGTAACGATGGTGTCTTCCTTGCCGAATACGTTCTTGCACTGGATGTCCAGCTTGGGGCCGTAGAAGGCAGCCTCGTCAATGCCGATGGTATAGTTAATGCCGATATTGTCCAGGATATCCTTCATGACGGCCTGGGCATGATCCCACTGTTCCTTGGTGCCCTCGTACTTGTTCTTGGGGTTGGCGGGATCCCACTGGCTGAAGCGGAAGGTGCAATCCTCCCACAGGCCAACGGTATCCAGGCAGTAATGGGCCAGATCAAGGCAATCCTTGAATTCCTTCATCAGCTGATCGGGACGCAGTACCAGATGACCCTCGGAAATGGTGAACTGACGCACCCGAATCAGACCGTGCATCTCACCGGAATCCTCGTTACGGAAGAGGGTAGAGGTCTCGCCCAAACGCATGGGCAGATCACGGTAGGAACGTGCTCTGTTGAGATAGACCTGATACTGGAAGGGGCAGGTCATGGGACGCAGAGCGAAGCATTCTTTTTCTTCATCATAGGGATCGCCCAGAATGAACATGCCATCCAGATAATGATCCCAGTGACCGGAAATGCGATACAGGTCGCGCTTTGCCATCAGAGGAGTCTTGGTCAGCAGGTAGCCACGCTTCTGCTCTTCATCCTCAATCCAGCGCTGCAGCAGCTGGATGACTCTGGCACCCTTAGGCAACAGAATGGGCAGACCCTGTCCGATGGACTCCACGGTGGTGAAATATTCCAGTTCACGGCCGATCTTGTTGTGGTCGCGCTTCAGAGCTTCTTCCTGGCGCTTCAGATACTCGTCCAGTTCTTCCTTGGAGGGGAAGCCGATACCATAGATTCTCTGCAGCATCTTGCGGTTGCTGTCGCCTCGCCAGTAAGCACCGCAGCTCTTGGTGAGCTTGAAGCCGTTGTGCTTCACTCTGCCGGTGTGATCCAGATGAGGGCCGGCGCACAGGTCGGTGAAGTCACCCTGGGTATAGAAGGAGATAACGGCGTCCTCGGGCAGATCATTGATAAGCTCTACCTTGTAGGGCTCATTCTTGGATTCCATATAGGCTACAGCCTCAGCACGGGGCTTTTCGCTGCGCTCCAGACGGATGCGCTCCTTGCAGATCTTCTTCATTTCTGCTTCGATCTTTTCCAGATGATCGGGAGTGAAGGTGAAGGGAGCGTCGAAATCATAGTACCAGCCTTCATCGATGGCGGGGCCGATGGCAAGCTGAACCTCAGGCCACAGACGTTTTACTGCCTGAGCCATGATGTGGGAGCTGGTGTGCCAGTAGGTTTTCCGGTATTCCGGGTTTTCAAAGGTGTACAGGTTTTCTTCAGACATTTTGGTTTCCTCCTTTTTGATTTGGGGCGGAGAAAAAATAAAATCCCACCCCTGAAAGAATCAGGGGTGGGATACAAATTCGTATTCCACGGTTCCACCCTGGTTGCAGCCATTGGCCGCCACTCATTGACGCAATAACGGGCGTACCCGTTTCGGAATTTCCTCCGAACAGCTCAGGAGTGGTAAAACGACGATTCCATGCAGGATTCTTTCAGCATCTGAATCCCTCTCTGAGCACTTCATTCGAAGTTTGTCTCCGTCTTTGCTTTTCTAATAATCTAACACAATTGAACCGGAAAGTCAATCCCGCATCGGTTTTCAAAGATAAAAATAACCACAATATTTACAAAAAACAAATAGAATCAGTCATTTCGCTATAAGCAGATTTGTGGATTTTGTTGGATTATACAAAAAGAAAAGGTGATGAGAGTTATTGCTTGAAAATTGAAAGATTGACAAATATAATAGAGTATATAGTTATGGATACATAACCACTTGGACAATTATTAGGAGGAAATTATATGGAGCGCAAATATCCTAACCTTTGCAAACCCATTACGATCGGACGTACTACTTTCCGGAACAGAATGTTCTCTGCACCTATGGGTGGTACGGACATCACCAATGACGGCTGTATCGGCGTAAAGTCCACTGCATTTTATGAGATGCGTGCAAAGGGCGGCGCAGCCGCTGTCACCGTATCCGAGTGCATGGTTCATCCCAAGACGGACGGCAGCCATGCCTATCATTTGGATGAGAGCATTCTGAATTCTCTTGCCTGTGCAACTTATACCGCCGATGCCATTCGCCGTCATGGATCTATGCCCAGCTTGGAGCTGTCCCACTCCGGCATGTTTGCCGGTACCTACATGACCGATAAGTCCAAGCAGAAGTCCCTGTGCCAGTGGAGCGCTTCTGCATGCACCCGTCCGGATGGCGTTGAAGTTAAGGCTCTGACCAAGGATATGATTGATGAGATCGTTGCTTCCTATGGCCATGTTGCCGGTCTGGCTAAGCGTGCCGGTTTTGAGATGCTGATGATTCATGGCGGTCATGGTTGGCTGATCAACCAGTTCCTGTCTCCGCTCTTCAATCACCGTGATGATGAGTACGGTGGATCTCTGGAGAATCGCTGCCGTCTGGCTATTGAGGTTCTGAAGTCTGTTCGTGAGGCTGTTGGTCCTTTCTTCCCCATTGAGTTCCGTATGAGCGGTGCAGAGTTTGTAGAGAACGGATATGATCTGGATGAAGGTGTTCGCATTGCTCAGATGATTGAGCCCTACTGCGATATTATCCATGTTTCTGCCGGTACTTACCAGAAAACCTTTGGTATTACCCATCCCTCCATGTTTACTGATCACGGCAGAAACGTGTATCTTGCTGCCGAAATTAAGAAGTATGTCAGTAAGCCCGTTGCTACCATCGGCGGCCTGAACGATCCTGCACAGATGGAAGAGATCATTGCTTCCGGCAAGGCAGATATCATTTACATGGGCCGTGCTCTGCTTGCAGATCATCAGCTGCCTAACAAGATCATGGCAAATAAGGATGAGGATATTGTTCGCAGCCTGCGCTGCTTTACCTGTATGGCAGAGCGTGCCGCAACCTCTACCCGTCGCTGCACTGACACCCCCATCATCGGCCGTGAGTGCGAGGGTGATGTGATTTATCCCGCTCCTGTGAAGAAGAAGGTTCT
>JAZQQD010000113.1:0-3490 GCA_045628895.1 Faecousia sp. | reverse complement strand
TCGGTGAGCTGAGCCGTATGACCCAGTTCAAGGATAAGTCTGCCAAGAATGCCGATAATATCAACGGCGGCCTCTTTACATACCCCAGCCTGATGGCTGCCGATATCTTGCTGTATCAGCCCGATCTGGTTCCCGTTGGTGAGGATCAGAAGCAGCACGTGGAGCTGTGCCACACCATTGCCCGTCGCTTTAATGGCATCTACGGCGATGTGTTCAAGGTTCCGGAACCCTTTGTCCCCAAGGTTGGTGCCAGAATCATGAGCCTGACCAACCCCACCGCAAAGATGTCTAAGTCCGAAAATGAGGATACCGGTCGAATCACTCTGATGGATCCTCCTGAGGTTATCATGCGCCAGTTTAAGCGTGCCATCACCGATTCCGATACCGAGAACTGTGTCCGGTACGACAAGGAGAATAAGCCCGGCGTTTCCAACCTCATGACCATCTACTCTGCCTGCACCGGAAAGACCTTTGAGGAGATCGAGGCGGAGTTTGCCGGCAAGGGCTATGGCGCATTTAAGCCTGCTGTGGGTGAAGCCGTTGTGGAGATGCTCCGTCCCATCCGTGAGGAAGCGAACCGCATCGTGAAGGATAAGGCTTATCTGGAGAATGTTTACCGCCAGGGTGCCGAGAAGGCAAGCTACGTTGCCGAAAAGACCCTGCGCAAGGTTTACAAAAAGGTTGGCTTTGTGGCTAGATAAAAGAAAAGGCACCCATTTGGGTGCCTTTTTTACAGCAAAAAATAAAATACCAGGGTCAGCAGGGCGGTGGTGCGATTTTCATTGCCTTCCGAGGCAATGAGCAGCATGGCAAGCAGTGTCATCAGATCTCCGTTGGAAAGCTCTGAGGAAATAACGGGTTTGTGATCCGGTGATTCGGTCTTGTCTGAATGGATAGGAATAGACAGAGGCATTTCCGGGGGCAGATAATTGTCATGGATATCGCCGATTTGGGGAATATCCGATGAGCTTTGCTTTTTGTGACTGCCATCCGGTTGGGGTACATACCGATTATACAATCATTTCACCTCCGGCCTGTTTCCGGGAAAAATCACCGATGCCAGAGTCGCCAGATGGGCGATGGTCATGGCATTTTCCAGTTTTCTTACTTTTTCCTTGGAAAGGTAGGGGGAAAGAGCGTTTAATAGTCCCTTTTGATTTTTATCCAGCATAGGAAGAGATGCAAACTGGCTCAGCCGCTGCAGCATATCCGGGGCAGGCTGAAAGGCCTCAGGGGCTGCAGGCTGCGGTTCTTCTTTTGGCGGATTGCCGGTTGGCGGAGGATTCAAACCGAAGGATTGGGCCATGGAAATTACCTGCTGCAAGATTTCCGGATTCTGCAGCATTTGCGTCAGTTGCTGCTCCAGTTCAGCCATGCTGCTTTCCTCCCGGATGATCCATAGCATTTTTGGCATCGGGAGAATTCAGAAGCTTTAATATGGCATCTTTTGCGGCATTCATATTCCCAGAAGCCAGATCCTGCTGAATTTGCTGCATTTCGTTGCCGTGATTTTCGCGCAATACGGCAAAAAGAGCCTTTCCTGCATCACTTCCGGCGAAACGCATGGCTTCCTTCATGGAAAATTCATCAATTTTTTGATCCATTTCATTGCCTCCCGCTTACATTTCTGCTACAATAGAGAAAAGTTCTGTAATACTATATGCGGAAGGGAAGCCATAGGTGTGACGATTCTTGTTTTATCCGATTCTCACGGAGCGAAAAATTTCATGCGTGCCTGCGTAGATCAGTTTGCACCGGATGCGATTATCCACCTGGGAGATCATTATGAAGACGGAAAGGAACTGCGGGAAGAAAATCCCGGGATCCCTTTCTATCAGGTCCCGGGAAATTGTGATCGCTATCGGGATACGGAGGATGCTCCGGAGGTTCGCGTGGTGACTGTCGGGGGAGTAAAGATCTTCATGACGCATGGCCATCTCCACGGAGTGAAGCAGAACATTTATGCCCTGATTCGGGATGCCCGGGATTCCGGAGCAAAGATTGCTTTATTTGGCCATACCCATTGCGCCCTGTGCCAGCAGGAACCGGACGGCATGTGGGTCATGAATCCCGGTGCCTGCGGTTATATCGGAGCCAGCGGCGGACTGATCGAAATAGAGGATGGGAAAGTGGTTTCCTGCGATATTTTGCGTTAAAACGGAGAATGTACTATGATATTAGCCATTGATATCGGAAATACTAATATTGTTCTGGGCGGTATGGACGGCAGCAGAATTGTCTTTAAGGCGCGGATCCGTACGGATGCCAGCAAAACCTCCGATCAGTATATGATGGACCTGAAGGCAATGCTGGACGTATACGACGTGAAAAAGGAAGAAATTGACGGCGCTATTATCGCATCTGTGGTTCCGCCTGTGCTCAACGCCATGCAGACGGCAGTTAGAAAGCTGACAGGGAAGATCAGTTTGATTGTTGGCCCCGGAATCAAAACGGGCCTCAATATTCTGCTGGAGCATCCCGGTCAGATGGGTGCCGATCTGGTGGTGGCGGACGTGGCTGCTCTCCGCGAGTATGCGCCTCCAATGATCATCGTGGATATGGGAACAGCAACGACTTTTGCTGTTTTGGACAAAAACGGTGCCCATATCGGCGGATGCGTGTGCCCCGGTGTGAGAGTATCTCTGGAAGCGCTGACGGATCGGGCTGCGCTGCTTCCGGCCATTCAGCTGGATAAGCCGAAAAAGGCCATTGGAAGAAATACTCAGGATGCCATGCGCAGCGGAATCATGTTCGGTACTGCCTGCATGATTGACGGCATGGTCGACAAGATTCAGCAGGAACTTGGCTATGAGACAACGGTGGTTGCAACCGGCGGTATCTCTCCCTTTATTGTACCTCTGTGCAGCCATAAGATTGAGCTGAATCCGGATCTGGTGCTGAAGGGACTGGCAATCCTTTACCGGGAAAATACCCGCCGTGTGAAGCTTTAAAAGGCAAGGAAGAAAAAGAGCATAATGGCAGTACCGCCGGCGCAGGTGGCAGCCATGAGCGCATGGTCGACGATTTTTTCCAGCTTCTGTCTGCGCTGCGCTTCATTGGGGAAGCGGCAGGCGGTGCGGTAAACGGTAGGATAGTGAGAACGATTCATAGCAGCAGTTTTCATTTTGGTTGCCTCCTTTTGTTTTGTGAGGCAAGTATAACAAAGCTACTGTCCAATAAATCGGTACAATTCAAAAGAAAATTCGAAACTTTGTTTGTGTATAGAATGGTATTGCATCCGAAAGGAAAATGTGATATCATAGGGGAAAGTTTTTGGCAGGAGGTGCCATATGGATAATAGCGTAAATGGGGAAAAGCCCGGCTTTTTCCGTGCAATATTGAATTTCTTTGTTTCTGTAGACAATGTGATCAGCGCAATCGGATCCTGCATTTTTAATATCCGCAAGCTGCTGATGACCATTCCGGTGGTTATCGGACTGGCCTATTTGACGAAACGGAATGCAGAACTCCTTCCAAATCCCGTGGGAAT
>JAZQQD010000112.1:0-17772 GCA_045628895.1 Faecousia sp. | reverse complement strand
TAAAGCAAATGCTTTATGGGGAGAGGAAGCGCAAGGGAGCGATGCGGAGGTTCCTTTACAAAAAGGAACGAAGCAAAGCGGACTTTGCGCTGACGAAGGCAGTGGGAGAATCCCGCAAGCCGCAGGCTTGCTATTCGTCGTAGCAAGCTCCGTCACCCACATGCATTCTATTCTTGCATTTTCTTCCATTTTATGTTAAATTATCCCCCGGTGATGCAAATGAAAAACAAATTAACAGGCACCCTTTCCCTGCTGGTGGCAACAGTCATCTGGGGATCTGCCTTTATTGCTCAAAGCGTGGGCATGGACCACGTGGGTCCCTTTACCTTTCAGGCCGTTCGCTGTTTCCTTGCCGTCCTAATTTTGATTCCCACCACATATTTCTTTGACCGGGGCAAACAGGACGGAAAAACCTTTGTCCAGCGTTGGTTCGACAAAAAGCTGATCAAAGTCGGTATTTTCTGTGGTATTCCCCTCTTCCTGGCTGCGAATCTGCAGCAGTTGGGACTACTGTACACCACCCCCGGCAAGGCAGGCTTCCTCACAGCCATGTACATCGTCATCGTGCCTATCATGGGCATTTTTCTGAAACGCAGGCCCTCTCCCCTGATCCCCCTCAGCGTTGCCATCGCGGTGGGCGGTCTGTACCTCCTGTGCTGCGCCGGGGAGACCGGCATCACCATCGGTGACTGGCTGCTGCTGGGATGCGCCTTCATGTTCTCGGTGCAGATCACCGTGGTGGATGTGATGGCGGCAGACTTGGACGGCATCCGTCTCAACTGCCTGCAGGCTCTGGTCTGCGCCGTTTTATCCGCAGTGCTCATGTTCTGTAAGGAAACTCCCACATTAAGCGGCATCTGGCTGGCCCGGATGCCCCTGGCCTATGCAGGTTTCCTTTCCATGGGTATTGCCTACTCCCTGCAGATCCTGGGGCAGAAGAAGCTGGAGGCTTCCCTTGCCTCCCTGCTTATGAGCCTGGAATCCGTATTTGCGGTGCTGACCGGCTGGATGATCCTCCATCAGTCTCTTACTGTCTACGAGACCTGTGGCTGTATTCTGGTTTTTACCGCTGTGATTCTGGCACAGGCTCCCGTAAAATCAAAAAACACATGAAAAGCGGTGGATTTTCCATCGCTTTTTTGATTTATTGGTGATACAATAGGGAAAAAGCGAAAGGAGCGGCAGACCATGTGGAATGAACAGGAATCTGAAGTAATCCGACTGAAGAAAATCTTTGCCCACAGCGGTCTTTCCGGGGATGCCCTGATGAAGAAGTTTCAGGGTGCTTCCCGGGAGGATGTGCGCCTTGCCGCTGCCCTGCTGGGTTATTTCACCGAGGGGTGTGAAATCTACGAGAACTATCTGCTCCGGCGGATCCGGCCCACCGTTACCGCCCTCATGGAGGAAAGTCGGGTGCAGGAAATTGCCGACCTGGAGCGAAAATGCGGCTTCACTCCTGCCCTTGTGGATGAATTTCTGGCCTCTGCCATTGAGATGGGACGGCCGGAGATCATCGTGTGGCTGCTGCGCCGAAAAGAAGAAACCTACGGCTTCCGGGATCGGGACTTTTCCCTGTAGGAGGCCGCTATGGATGCAAAAAAAGAAGCCCTTTGCCGAAAAGTCATGATTGCCTGCCGCACAGAGCTATGCCAGCTCTATCCGGCGCTGAATATCGCTTTTGCCTGTTTGCCGCTGCTGGCAGACGGACAAATAAGCTTCGGAACCGACGGAAGCATCCTCCATGTGGGGGAAAACCTGATTGCCATGTATGCGGAAAATCCCGTGAAACTGCGTCGGGGATTTCTGCACACCCTGCTGCACTGCCTGTACCTCCACATTGCTCTGCCCGACCGGGTTGACCCGGAACTTTGGGGGCTGGCCTGCGATATCCGGGCAGAAAAAATCATCGAAGACCTGGCGGAACCCCGGTTAGCCTTGGAGATCCCCGGAAAAGCGGAAGTTCTTTCCCGGGTGGAAAGCACCTGGGATGCCCATCGAATCCTTGTGCTTCTGCAAAACAGCTATTTCCGGGAATCCGCAGAGAGGTTAAAAGCCCTCTTTGCTTTTGACGACCACAGTCTGTGGCTGCCAAAGCTGCCGGAGGAGCTGAAGCGGAAATGGGAAGGCGCTCTTTCCGGTGGGGGCGAATTGGGGCAAGGCACCCGAGGTACCGGCACAAAAATGGCAGAAGAAGATATCGTTCTGCTCACCTCCAGCCCCTACGATTTCCGGCGGTATCTACAGCAGTACACCGTTTCCCGGGAAGAACTGGAAACCGACACGGAAAGCTTTGACTACATCTATTATACTCTGGGCATGGAGCAATACGGAAATCTGCCCCTGCTGGAGCCTCTGGAATACAAGGAGGTCTGGCGGCTGGACGAGCTGGTCATCGCCATTGACACCTCCGGTTCCTGCAGCCGGGAACTGGTCAGCCGGTTCCTCCGGGAGACCTACAGCATTTTGAGCCGACAGGAAAACTTCTTCCGAAAAATGAAGGTGGTTTTCTTCCAATGTGACTGCTGGCTGCAGGATACCGCCATCATCGAAAGCCCCGAAAGCTGGATGGCATACGCTGACAAGGTAAAGATCAAAGGTCGGGGCGGCACGGATTTCCGCCCGGTTTTCCGCCAGGTGGAAAAGCTGCGGTCGGATGGAACCCTGAAAAAACCGAAGGCCCTGCTGTATTTTACCGACGGAGACGGGGTATACCCGGATCCTACGGATTACGAGACTGTATTTGTCCTGGCCGGGCCGAAAAAGCAGCCTCATCTGGTGCCCAAATGGGCAAAAACACTGATTCTGGAGTAAGCTTATGAACATACAGGAAGCAAAACAGGAAATCACCAATACCCTCCGGGCATACCTGCAAAAGGATGCCTCCGGGAGTTACCTCTTTCCTCCGGTGCGGCAGCGGCCCATGCTGCTGATGGGGCCTCCCGGTATCGGTAAGACCGCCATCATGGAGCAGATTGCAAAGGAGCAGGATGTGGCTCTGGTGGCCTATACTATGACCCACCACACCCGGCAAAGTGCCATCGGTCTGCCCAAGATCACGGAGGGGCATTTTGGAGAGAAAACCTTCTCGATGACGGAATACACCATGAGTGAGATCATTGCTTCGGTTTACGCGGCCATGGAACGAACCGGAAAGCAGGAGGGCATTCTCTTCCTGGATGAGATCAACTGCGTTTCCGAGACGCTTGCCCCTACCATGCTGCAGTTTTTGCAGAACAAAACCTTTGGTGTTCACAAGCTGCCGGAAGGCTGGCTCATCGTAGCAGCCGGCAATCCCCCGGAATATAATAAATCCGTACGGGATTTTGATATCGTCACTCTGGACCGGATCCGCCAGATCCAGGTCCTGCCCGACCTGCAGGCATTCCTCTCCTATGCCGGGGAGCAGGAGATCCACGGGGCCGTGGCCAGTTACCTCTCTCTGAAACCGGATCGATTTTACCATGTCAGCCGCAAAGAGGGCGAAGTACATTATGTCACCGCCCGAGGCTGGGAGGATCTTTCCCGACTCCTTTCCAGCTACGAAAGTCTGAACATTCCTGTTACCGAGGAACTGATGGCGGAATTCCTGAATCTGGAAGAAACCAGCCGGGATTTTTACGCCTACTATCAGCTTTACCGCCGCTACGGAACCGATTACGGAATCCCGGAAATTCTGGACGGAACCACGAAAAACTATACTGAAAAGCTGGAAATGGCCCAAAAAGGAGACTTTACGGAACGATTCGCCCTGACCAATCTGGTGATGGAGCAGCTGCAGCTTAGCTTTCGGAAATACCAAAAGCTGGACCAGGTAACCCTGCGGCTCCACGAAAGTCTGACGGCGCTCTTCCGGGGAGACTGTGATCCGGATGCTTTTCTCGCTGCCCAGCGCACGGCATTGAACGCGAAGAAGCAATACGGGCTTCTCGGCTTTTCCGACAGAAAGCGGGAGGAAACGGTGCTGCGGATTCTGGATGCCATGAATCTTGCCAGAAAAGAACGACATCTCTACAAAGCAGAAGAAATCCAGGCATTTTTCCGGGATGAATTCCAAAAGAAATGCGATGCCCGGCTTGCATTGGTAGCAGAGATCCGGAAAAAGATTGAGACCGCCTTCCGATTCCTCACCGATTGCTTCGGCGACGGGCAGGAACTGACCCTGCTGGTCTCCTCCATGACAAACAGCAAGCCTGCCATGGAATTCATCGCACGGCACGGAAGCGCCGCCTATACATCCGTCAGCAATCGCCTGCTGTGCTCCATGAATGAACGGGAGCTGCAGGCAGAATGTCAAAACAGTTTAGAGTAAAACCCGGAGGCCCCACTTGGAACTGATCATTGCATTTCTCCTTTTCATCATCAGCATGACCCTGTGCCTATGGGCAGACATTACCATGATCCTGCCCCTTAGCATCGGCTTTTGCCTCTTTTCCTTCGCCGCTGTGCGAAAGGGCTACTCTCTGAAGTCCGTTCTTGGCTTTGCCGGAGAGAGCCTGAAGGAATCCCTCATCGTGGTGCGGATCCTGCTGCTCATCGGCTGTCTCACCGGCCTGTGGCGCATCAGCGGAACCGTTGCCTATTTTGTGACCCTGGGCATCTCCATCATCCCGCCCACAGTGTTCCTGCTGGCGGCATTTCTTCTGGCAGCCTTTATGTCCTTCGCATTAGGCACCAGCTTTGGCGTCACCGCCACCGCCGGTGTTATCCTCATGAGCATCGCCCGGGCCGGAGGTGTCAACCCTGTACTTGCTGCCGGCGCTGTATTTTCCGGTGTCTATGTGGGTGACCGGGGATCCCCTGCCGCTTCCAGCGGCAATCTGGTGGCGGTGCTGACTCACACGGATATGCGGCAGAACGTAAGACTCATGCTGAAGACCTCCGTTGCCGCCTTTGCCCTCTGCTGTCTGCTTTACGGCGTTCTCTCCGTATTCTTCCCCATGAAAGAAATGGACACCGTGATCCTGCACCAGCTATCCGAGGCCTTCTCCCTACGGTGGTTCTGTCTGATTCCGGCAATCGCCATGATTGCTCTGCCCTTTGCCGGATGCCCCATCAAGCTCTCCATGATCGTCAGTCTGATCATCTCCTTCCTTGTGACGGTTTTCGTCCAAGAAGAGAGTTTGATTTCCTGTGTGAAGGCCATGGTCTTCGGCTTTCAGCCCCAGGATCCGGAGCTTTCCTCCATGCTCTCCGGCGGCGGCATCACCTCCATGGTGGAGGTATGCATCATTCTCATGATTTCCGGCACCTACGGCGGTATTTTCCGCAGCACGGGCCTGCTGGACGGACTGACGGAAAAGTTGAAAAAGGTATCCGCCAAAATCGGCAGATACCCCTTGATGCTCCTTATGAGCGTTTTCATATGCGGTCTTTTCTGCAACCAGACCATCGGCATTATTATGCAGAATCAGCTTTCCGACGGGCTTTACACGGAAAGTGAAAACAGCCGAAAAATGCTGGATATCGAAAACTCCGTGGTGCTTACCGCAGGACTTGTTCCCTGGTGCATCGCATCCTCTGTTCCTCTTGCCATGCTGGGGGTAGGCGCATCCGCCCTGCCCTTCGGATTTTATCTCTGGCTGGTACCCCTTATTTATTTGATCCCCCACAAGAAAGGAGCCGAAAACAAATGAAAAAACTCTTCGGCGGAATTGACCTGACCTGGAAAAAACTGATTCTCTTCGCCATTATCACCGGTGTGTACACGGGCATTATGGCTGTTCTCCCCTTCACCCGGGATACCTCTTTCCGGGATATCAGCATCAGCTTTGAATGGTGGGTGCTCTTCGGAATCCTCATCATTATGAACAGCAAATCTAATCTGGATTCTGCGCTCAAATGCTTTGTATTTTTCCTCATCAGTCAGCCTCTGGTATATCTGACGGAGGTTCCCTTCAACGAAGAAGGCTTCGGCGTTTTCCGTTATTATCCCGGCTGGTTTGTCTGGACCCTTTTCACCTTCCCCATGGGATATATCGGTTATTTCATGAAAAAAGGCCGCTGGATCAGCCTTTTGATTCTGTCCCCCATGCTGCTGTTCTTAGGTCTCCATTTCTTTGAGTTTTTCCGGGAAAGTGTTTACTTCTTCCCCAATCACCTGCTCAGCGCTGTTTTCTGCGCCGCGACCATGTTCCTCTATGTGCTTGGGATCTGCAGCGGCAAGTGGCCCCGCAGAACCGGCATTGCCCTCTGCGCAGTCGTACTTCTGCTGTGCATTGTCCTCACGCTGTCTCCTTCCGGGAGAAAAAACGCATACTACAGCACCGAAGTCAAATTCAGCAGTGCGGAATATCCTTTTGACGAAACCAGCACCGTATATCTGGAGGATTCCAAATACGGCAGCGTATCCATTACAGAAATGGACATAAGCGGAGATTCCGTCTTTGCCATCCACGCAGATTTCCAAAAGACCGGCTCCACAAAGCTGTACCTCGTCATCGATGATGTGACCCATGTTTTCGATTTGGAAATCGGTAGAAGCACCTACGACCTCACAGAAATTGAAAACCCGTAAACAAATCGGCTCCCCGAGTTGGGGAGCCGATTTCGATTTATCCATGTTTTATTTTGCTTTATCTGCTGCGATGAGTTTCTTGAGTGCTTCGATGCCCACGCGGATTGCGCCGGAGGTATCCTCGGTCATCTTCATAAAGAGACCAGCCTTCTCCCGCTCCTGGTTCCACACCACGTGGAAACAGCTTCCGCAGCGGACACCCAGGGCGGCAGCCACTACGAAGAGAGCGGCAGATTCCATTTCACTGGCCTTGACCCCCAGACGCTTCCAGCTTTCCCACTTCTGCAAAAGTTCGTAGGAAACCGGAGACTTTTCCGGGCTGTGCTGGCCGTAGAAGGAATCCTTGCACTGCACGACACCGGTGTGGGTATCATAGCCCAGCTCCAGGCTTGCCTGGCGAAGAGCAGTGGTAACATCGAAATCGGCAACCGCAGGAAACTCAATGGGGGCATATTCCATAGATGTATGCTCATAGCGGATGGCACCGGTGGCAACCACCACATCTCCGGGTTTTACATCCATGGCAATGCCGCCGCAGGTGCCCACCCGGATGAAGGTATCGGCACCGATATTGTGAAGTTCCTCCATGGCAATGGAGGCAGAAGGGCCGCCGATGCCCGTAGAGCATACGGAAACCTTCTCCCCCAGCAGGGTGCCGGTATAGACATTGTACTCCCGGTTCATACCGATATGCACCGGGTTATCAAAATGGGCAGCAATAGCCTCGCAGCGGCCGGGATCACCGGGGAGCAGCACATATCTGCCCACATCCCCTTCGGAGCAATGAATATGGAACTGTTTTTCGGTTGCTTGCATAGGGGTACCTCCTTTTCGTAATCAAAACAAACTGACCTGGCTGGTTTCCGGCAAATTGCCGAAAGCGCCGGCATCGGAAAGCATCTGGATATGGGTCTTACTGACCTTGGGGCAGGCGGCAGCGATTTCCTCAATAGAAATGAAGCTCTTGCCGGAAACACCGTTCATCAGATCCCAGGCGGCATTTTCGCCCAGACCGGAGACGGAAACAAAGGGCGCCAGCAGCTTGCCGTCCTTGACCAGGAATTTGGTGGCATGGCAGGAAAATACGTCCATTGGCAGGAATTCAAAACCGCGGAGATAGAATTCATAAACCACTTCCAGGGTGGTCAGCAGATCCTGATCCTTATCGGAAGCATTTTCATCTCCATTGATACGGGCAATATTTTCCTTGACCACCTCAATGCCGTTTGTCATCATGGCTGCATCAAAGCCGCCCTTCTGGCTTCTGCGGTAGAAATAGGCAGAATAGAAAGCCAGAGGATGATAGACCTTGAACCAGGCAATGCGGAAGGCCATCATAACATAGGCCACGGCGTGGGCCTTGGGGAAAAGATACTTGATTTTCTTGCAGGACTCAATATACCAGGTAGGTACACCGGCATCGATCATCTCCTGCTCGGCACCGTCGGGCAGACCTCTGCCCTTACGGACAGCCTCCATGATCTTAAAGGAACGCTTCTCCGGCATACCGCAGGAGATGAGGTAGATCATGATATCGTCACGGCAGCCGATGGCCTCGTCAACCGAGGCGGTCTTGGAGATGATCAGATCCTTGGCGTTGCCCAGCCACACGTCGGTTCCATGAGAGAAGCCGGAAAGCCGGAGCAGGGTATCAAATCGGGTGGGCATGGTGTCCAGCAGCATACCGCGGGTAAACTTGGTGTTAAATTCCGGGATGGCAACGGCACCTGTGGGACCGAGAATCGGATCATCTTCATAACCCAGTTCCTTGGAGGAAGTGAAAATGGACATGGTGCGCTTGTCATCCAAGGGGATCTTCTTGGCATCTACTCCGGTTTCATCCTCCATCATGCGGATCATGGTGGGATCATCGTGGCCCAGCATGTCCAGCTTTAAGAGGTTTTCCTCCATGGAGTGGTATTCAAAATGGGTAGTAATCTGGTCGGAATTGGGGTCATCTGCCGGGTGCTGCACCGGGCAGAAATCCCAGATCTCATTTTCCTGGGGGATGACTACCAGGCCGCCGGGGTGCTGACCGGTGGTACGGCGAACACCCACGCAGCCGGAAGCAAGGCGATTCTCCTCGGCACGGGAGGCATGCATATTCCGCTCGGAAAGATACTTCTTCACATAGCCGAAAGCCGTCTTTTCTGCCACGGTACCAATGGTGCCTGCCCGGAAAACATGGGATTTTCCGAACATTTCCACGCAGTAGGCATGGGCGCGGGACTGATATTCGCCGGAGAAATTCAGGTCGATATCGGGAACCTTGTCACCGCCGAAGCCCAGGAATGTTTCGAAAGGAATGTTAAAGCCGTCCTTCTCAAAAGTGGCACCGCACTTGGGACACACCGCATCGGGCAGATCCGCGCCACAGCCAAAGCCCTTGGGCACATCAAAGGTGGTGTACTTACAGTCCGGATTGGGGCAACGGTAATGGGGCGGGAAAGAATTAACCTCGGTGATACCGGACATATAGGCTACAATGGAGGAACCCACGGAGCCACGGGAGCCAACCAGATAGTTATGCTCCAGGGAGTTCTGCACCAGCTTCTGGGCAGACATATAAATCACATCATAGTGGCAGTTGATGATATCGCCCAGCTCCGTCTCCACGCGCTTGGTAATGAGCTCCGGAGGATTCTCACCGTAAAGCCGATGGAGTTTTCCGTAGACCAGTGCCTTCAGATCCTCCACGGAGTTTTCGATCTTGGGAGCAAACAGGTTGTGAGGTACCGGACGCAGGGTCTCCACCTGGTCGGCAATGAAGTTGCTGTTCTTGACCACGACTTCGTAAGCCTTTCCCACACCCAGGTAGGAAAATTCCTTCAGCATTTCATCGGTGGTGCGGAAGTACAGGGGGTTGGGGCGATCACAATCCGCAAAGCCCTTGGTGGCAAGCAGAATATGCCGGAAAATTTCATCGCTGGGATTCAGGAAGTGGACGTCGCCGGGAGCCACGACAGGCTTGCCCAGTTCCTCACCCAGGGCAACCACCCGGCGGTTGAAGTTCCGCAGTTCCTCTTCAGAGGATACGGTGCCGTTAGCCAGCATAAAGCGGTTGTTATCGATGGGCTGGATCTCCAGATAGTCATAGAAAGAAGCCAGACGGCGAATTTCCTCATCGCTCTTCTGATCCACGATGGCTGCAAACACCTCGCCGGCTTCACAGGCAGAGCCGATGATCAGGCCCTCCCGCATCTTGATGAGGTCGGATTTCGGGATTCTGGGCACCCGCTTGAAGTGCTCCAGATTGGAATTGGAAATCAGGTGGTACAGATTTCGCAGGCCCACCTGGTTCTTAGCAAAGAGAATGATATGCCGGGCATGACGCTCAGACATACGGTTGGCGGAACGCAGGCTCTCCATAGCCTTATTGATAGCCTGCAGGCTGTGGATTTCCATTTCCTCCAGCTTTTTGCACAGGCCGTCAAAGATGAGGCCGCAGGTCACGGCATCATCTCCCGCCCGGTGATGCTGGAAGTCCGGCAGGCTCAGGGCATTGGACACCACGTCCAGCTTGTACTTACCCAGCTGGGGCAGCAGATTCTGGGAAAGAATCAGGGTATCGGCAGAAGTCGAAGTATAAGAAAGGCCCTGATTATGGCAGGCCTCCCGGATAAATCCAGTATCGAAGTCCGCGTTATGGGCAACCAGCACCCGATCCCCTACAAAGGACAGGAACTTGGGCAGGACTTCTTCGATGGAAGGAGCGTCGGCAAGCATATCGTCGGTAATGCCGGTGAGCTCTACGATCTTCCGCTCCAGGGGTCTGTGAGGATTCACAAAGGTCTGGAAACGGTCCAGCTCCTTGCCATCCTTCATGAGGACGGCACCGATCTCGATGATGGTATCCTTCCGAGAGGAAAGACCAGTGGTCTCCAGATCGAAAGCCACAAACTCGCTGTGGAAGTCCATATCAGCAGAACCATGGACCACAATGCGATCGTCCACATCGTTGATATAGTAACCCTCACAGCCGTAGAGAATCTTGATATTTTCGTCGGTTCCCGCCACCTTGGCCTTGGAGGCAGCCTTCATGGCACCCGGGAAGGATTGGGCAACGCCGTGGTCCGTAATGGCGATGGCCTTATGGCCCCAGGCGGCTGCCTGCTTCACCGCTGCACCGGTATCCGTCAAGGCGTCCATGTTACTCATGGTGGTATGCAGATGCAGCTCCACACGCTTTTCGCCCACAGCCGTATCCTTACGCTTGGGCATGGAACCTGCCTCAATGCCATAAGGGCTGAGGATCATTTCATTATCAAATTTATTGATGGTCAGCTTGCCCGTCACCTTCAGGACGGAGCCAACCTTGACATTATCCAGAATGGATTTGGCCTCATTGGCCTCCATAAAACGGTTGATGCGGATGGAGCCGGTATGATCGGTCATATCGAAGCTGATGACCCAGGCATTGCGCTTTTTCAGTTCCCGGTGCTCCACGGCGAATACCACGCCCTCCACCGTAGCCATGCCCATATCCAGTTCCACATCTCTCATGGGGACAGGGTCCCGCTTCACAGGCTTGCCGTAAATGGTCTCGGCAGGTTTTTCTACAGGACGTTCCTTGGGAGCATCCCGGAAAACAGTGGGAGCCGCGGCAATGGCAGCAGAGCGCAGCTTCTCGTTGGCTTCGAAGAGGGCCTTGCCCTCCAATGCCTTGCCGGCTTCAAACCGGAAATCCACATGGCAGGCAAACTGCTCCTGCAGCTTTCTGGCAACTGCCGGAGCGCTTTTTTCCAGCTCTGCTTTTCCGTTGGCCCGCAGAGAGACCTGCAGGGTATTCCCCTGCCAGCTCCAGTTGGCGCCCGCCAGAGAACCCAGGGTCATGGAGTCCTCCTCCGCAAAGAGGCTGCGGATTTCTTCAAAGGGCACGGTTTTCAGAACTTCAGACGGGTAAGTAGCCGAGATTTCCAAGCTCCGGAGACCGTAAACCGTGGAAATCTCCTTTTCCAGTCGGAGGATCAGCCTCTGGGGCAAATATGCAGTATGTTCCACCGCCACGGATACAGCACCCTTAGCCGGGTCGATATCCGCGCAAACCACGGTGACTCCCTCCACGGCAGCAGCAATATCCTCATCCGGAATATAGGCTGCAAACATGGAAAGTAATTTTGTCTTTTCCTCCATGGGTACTCCTTACAAGCGCTTTCTTACAGCTTCTCGATTCTCTTCAGCAGGGCAGGCAGCAGATCATCATAGGGGATCCGCTCCACCTGCTCGCCCTTTTCAAACAGCATACCCCAGCCATCGCCGCCGGCAACGCCGATATCGGCTTCCCTGGCTTCACCGGGGCCGTTGACCACACAACCCATGACCGCCACGGTAATGGGCTTCTTGCAATCCTTCAGGGCCTCATCCACCCGATTGACCAGGCCGATGAGGTCGATTCTGGTTCTGCCGCAGGTGGGGCAGGATATGATATTCACGCCCTCTTTGCGCAGGCCGGCAGCCTTCAGAATATCCTTGGCTGCGTAGACCTCCTCCACGGGGTCATCCGTCAGACTGACACGGATGGTATCGCCGATGCCGTCCATGAGGAGGCTGCCGATGCCCATGGCGGACTTGATCATGCCCATGCGCACAGGGCCCGTCTCGGTAACGCCGATGTGCAGGGGATAATCGCACTTGCTGCGGAACAGTCTTGCAGCTGCCACCATATTCGGCACATTGGAGGACTTCATGGAAAGGCAGGTATCATAGAACCCGAACTTTTCCAGCAGCTCCAGATGGGAAAAAGCACTTTCCACCAGGGCTTCCGGGGTGGGATGGCCGTACTTCTCCAGAAGCTTCGGTTCCAGAGAACCGCCGTTGACACCGATGCGGATAGGAATCTTCTTCTCCTTGCAGATATCCACCACCGCCTTGACCCGGTCTTCCCCGCCGATGTTGCCGGGATTGATGCGGATCTTTGCTGCGCCGCCTTCGGCAGCGGCAATGGCCAGCTTATAATCAAAGTGAATATCGGCAACCAGAGACAGGGTACTCTCGGCGCAAATATCCTTGAAGGCTCTGGCAGCTTCCATATTGGGTACTGCCAATCGGGCGATCTGGCAGCCGGCAGTTTCCAGCCGCTTGATCTGGGCAAGGGACGCTGCCACGTCCGTGGTTTTGGTATTAAGCATAGACTGAATGGCGACAGGCGCTCCGCCGCCGATGGGGATATTTCCCACCATAATTCTTCTTGTCATAGTCTTTACCTCATAAAAATCGCAAAAATATCTTTGAAGGTGACGATCGCCATGAAACCAAGCAGAAGGATCATGCCTGCGGTATGGAGGTAACCCTCATACTTGGGATCGATCTTCCTACGAAGGACCGCTTCCGCCGCCACCGTAATGAGCAAACACAAAACGCGGCCGCCATCCAGGGCCGGGACAGGCAGCAGATTCATCACCGCCAGATTGATGGCAATAAACGCACCGAAATACAGCATATTATAGAGGGCATCCACCGCAGATTCCGACTGCTCTGCCGTCTCCGACATCTGCTGGACGATACCCACAGGACCGGAAACATCGGAAAACTTCGCCTGGCCGCCGAAGATCATCCGCAGGCTCAGCCGCACGGAACGGACGATATCCATAGCCTGCCGCCAGGTATACTCCAGCTTCAGAGCGGTATCCGCCTCTTTGATTGCAAAAGAGAAGCCGTAGCGAAGGGTTGTGGTGCCATCCTCATTGGGAAATTCATGCTTTTCCATAAGGAAATTGTCCAGACGGATCTTCTCGCCGTTTCTCTTAATCACAATGTCATGGGTATCTCCGGGATTAAAAGACATGATCAGGGAAAAATCCGACTGAGTGTAGATTCGCTCTCCGTCCAGAGACCAGAGTTCATCCCCTACCTGGATTCCGTTTTCGCCTCCCAGGGTGCAGCCGGGCTCCATCAGATCCACCTGAGGCACCGCCATATAGACCGCAGAGGAAAATACCACCACGAGGATCAGAATACCGGCAATGAAATTCATGGCAGAGCCTGCGCAGAGGATGATGAGTCGCTTCCACCATGCCGCTGCGGAAAATGCCCGGGGATTCTCGCTGTCGCCGTCCTCGCCCTCCATAGCGCAGTAACCGCCGAAAGGAATCAGACGAATGCTGTACATAGTCTCCCCGATTTGCTTCTGGTACAGCAGCGGGCCCATAAACATGGAAAACTCATTGACCTGCACACCGGACAGCTTTGCGGTCACAAAATGGCCCAGTTCATGGACAAAGATCAGAATACTGAACAGGAGAACTGCAAAAAGAATGCTCATAGAAAAAGACCTTTCCAAGAAAGATAGGATGATTGATTGCTGCATTGCTAATCAATCGATTGCAGCGGGCAGATACTATCCGCCCCTACGGGCTCAGAATCGTTAAGCCTTTGCGTTTCTGACCACTTCCCGTGCCATCCTGTCGGCATCGAGAATCTGTTCCAGGGTAGGATTCTCCACAAAGGGCACCGTTTCCACCGCTTTTTTCACCAGATCATAAATGTCATAGAAGCCGATTTCATCCCGCAGGAACATGGCAACGGCTTCCTCATTGGCGCCGTTGAGCACCGGGCAGGCGGTTCCGCCCTTCTCGGCGCACTCCATGGCCAGCTTCAGGCAGGGGAATGCAAGGAGATCCGGCTTGCAAAAGCTGAGACTGCCGCAAGCAGTCAGATCCAGCTTCTCTACAGGGCAGGCCGTACGTTCCGGATAAGTCAGTGCCAGCTGAATGGGCAAACGCATATCCGGGGTGCCCAGCTGGGCAAGGACGGCTCCGTCCACGGTTTCCACCAGGCTGTGCACAATGCTCTGGCGGTGAATCACCACATCCACCTGATTAAGGGGCAGATGATACAGCCGCATGGCCTCGATGACTTCCAGACCCTTATTCATGAGTGTAGCGCAGTCGATGGTGATCTTAGGGCCCATCTTCCAGTTGGGATGCTTCAAAGCATCCGCTTTGGTAACGCTTCTCAGCTGCTCCCGGCTGAATCCAAAAAAGGGGCCACCGGAACAGGTGAGAATCAGCTTTTCAATTTCTTTTTTACTGCCAACGCCCATAAGGCATTGGAAAATTGCGGAATGTTCGGAATCTACGGGCACAATTTCTGCTCCGTATTTCTCGGCTTCCGCCATGACCAGCTCGCCGGCACAGACCAGAGTCTCCTTATTGGCAAGGCCGATGCGCTTCTTTGCGCGGATGGCAGCCAGAGTCGGCTTCAGACCCACCATACCCACGACTGCAGTGACAACACAGTCCGCATCCTCGAGGGTAGCCGCCTCAATCAGGCCTTCCTCACCGAAGGAAACACGGGTAGGAAGATCAGAAATTTTCTGCTGAAGCGCATTGGCAGCCTCTTCCGTTGCCATGACTGCCAGTTTTGGCTGAAACTGCCGGCACTGCTGCTCCATCAGCTCCGCATTGCTGCCTGCCGTCAGAGCAGCCACTCTGACCTCCGGCATGTGGGAAATCACATCCAGGGTCTGCCGGCCGATAGAGCCGGTGGAACCCAGAATACTCACGTTTTTTACCATTTTATCTCACCGCCAGAGGAATGATCATCAGCAGAGCCTCCATGAGGGGGCCTACAATCATCATAGAATCAAACCGATCCAAAATTCCGCCGTGGCCGGGAATCAGATTGCCGTAATCCTTGATGCCGGTCTGGCGCTTGATAACGGAGAAGCAAAGGTCTCCGAAAACGCCGCCCAGGGAACCTAAGATGCCGTAAATCAGCGCATAACCAAAGTATACCCGGAATTTAAAGGCAAGACGCAGCACCAGGCCATAGATCAGCATACCCACGACAGCAGAAATGACACCGCCTACCACGCCTTCGATGGTCTTATTGGGGCTGACCTTGGGAGCCAGCTTATGCTTACCGAAGGCACGGCCTGCAAAGTAGGCACCGGTATCGGAAAGGAAAGCAGCCACAAAGGGTACCAGGATCATAAAGCGGCCTAAGTACATGGTGTGGATCCGCACGAGAGAGCACAGCAGGAAGGGAACCAGCAGGCCGGAAAACAGGCACAGGGTCAGATCCCGGAACTGCACCGCTTCAAAATCGTGCATCATCTCTCCGAAGAGTGCCACCAGGAACAGTGTGATGCCCAGCATGGCGACACCACGGTTGGCACCGAAATAGCTCCAGATAGCCACTAAGAATGCCATGACCATGGTATAGATATTCAGCCGCAGATGCTTTACCATGCCGGTATTCCAGAGAAGTTCATAGACACCGATCACCGCCATAGCGCCGAAGAGCACAGCGGTGCAGATTCCGGGTGCCAGAAGCACAATGATCAGCAGCAGGGGCAGCAGCGCAGTGGCTGCAAGAATACGGGTTTTCATCCTTACACACCTCCAAAACGGCGATTTCGGCTATGGAATTCAGCGATCGCCGCATCCAGATCCTCCGGGCCAAAGTCCGGCCACAGAACATCCATATACACAAATTCAGAATAAGCGGACTGCCATGGCAGGAAGTTGCTGAGCCGCTTTTCTCCGGAGGGACGGATCACCAGCTCCGGATCCGGGATCCCGGCAGAATAGAGATAATCGGAAAACAGATCCTCCGTAAGATCCTCCGGGCTTCGCTTCCCTTCCGCCACTTCCCGGGCAAATTTCTGGGCAGCTTTCACGATCTCATCTCTGCCGCCGTAATTGAGGCAGAAGTTCACCTGCACCTCATCGGCAAATTCCGAAGAACGGTTCTGGGCATCGCTGCACAGCTGCTGCAGCTCCGGGCTCAGTCGGGAAAGGTCACCGAAGAAACAGAACCGCACATGGTTCTTCTCCATATCCCGGAGTGCTTCCTCCAGGTAGGATCGCAGCAGCTTCATAATGCCTGCGATTTCCTCTTCAGAGCGTTTCCAGTTTTCGGTAGAAAAGGCATAAACCGTCAGATACCGCACCCCAAGGGTACGGCAATAGTTTGCGATTTTCCGGAAGGCTTCCGCGCCTGCTCCGTGGCCTGCGGTACGGGGCAGCCCCCGCTTCTTGGCCCAGCGGCCGTTGCCATCCATAATGATGGCAATATGCCGGGGTGGCGGAAGCTGCTGTTCTTTTTTCTGAAACAGAGCCATAGTTTTCCCTTTCTGTTTAAAAAAGATTGGGGGCTTGCGCCCCCAATACTGCTTTCAAAAAAGCCTCGCTTGAGTTCGCCGCCGCAGCGGCGAAAAAAGTTTAATCGTTTTTGACCGGGGCGTGTACCTGGGCAAAAACACCTTACAGGCTGCAAGTGTACGCAGTGTGCGCAGCAGCCTGCAAACTCTTTGCAAAAAAACACCGATTTTTTGCAGTATTTTTAGATTGCCATCAGTTCCTTTTCCTTGGCGGCAAGGGCTTCGTCAACCTTCTTGGTGTACTTATCCAGCAGATCCTGCAGGTCCTTCTCTGCCTTCTTCTGCTCATCCTCGGTGATCACGGACTTCTTCTTCAGGTTCTTCACATAGTCCATACCGTCACGGCGGACATTACGCATAGCCACCTTGGCTTCCTCAGCGTACTTCTTGACCTGCTTGGTCAGATCCTTACGGCGCTCCTCGGTCAGCTGGGGGAAGGTCAGACGGATGACCTTACCGTCGTTCTGGGGGTTGATGCCCAGATCGGAGGAAAGGATTGCCTTCTGGATTGCCTTCAGCAGGCTATTGTCCCAGGGCTGGATGACAAGGGTACGGGCATCGGGGGAAGAGATCTGGGCAACACCGTTCAGGGGAGTCTCAGAACCATAATACTCCACGGTGATACGATCCAGAACCTTTGCATTGGCACGGCCTGCGCGGACTGCGCCGAAGTTCTCACTCAGCACGTCCAGGGTCTTATCCATTCTTCTGTTGAAATCCTTAAAATCTACGCTCATTACAGTTCCTCCTTAACGGTTGTACCGATTTTTTCTCCCTGCACTACCCGCAGAATGTTCTGGGGATCTGCCAGGGCAAAGCATACCAGGGTAACATGATTGTCCATTGCCAGGGTCATGGCGGTGGTGTCGGTTGCCTTCAGGTGGCGGGCCAGCACCTCGTCATAAGTAAGGGTATCGAACTTCACAGCGGTGGGATCCACATTGGGGTCGGCAGAATAGATGCCGTCCACATTCTTGGCCATGAGAATAGCATCGGCCTCGATCTCCACGCCGCGGAGCACAGCGCCGGTATCGGTGGAGAAATAGGGGTTGCCTGTGCCTGCGGCAAAGATGACCACCTTGCCCTCATTGAGGTAGCGGTTGGCGGTACCCCGGGTGAAGTACTCAGCAAACTTGTTCATCTCCACAGCGGT
>JAZQQD010000111.1:0-7366 GCA_045628895.1 Faecousia sp. | reverse complement strand
TGGGGCCATGCTGGAGAAGAACAAGGATCTTCCCCGTTTTGTCCTGCACGACGGCCCTCCCTTTTCCAACGGCTATATCCACATGGGTCATGCTCTGAACAAGACTCTGAAGGACTTTATCGTCCGCAGCCACGCTATGATGGGCTACTACACCCCCTATGTCCCCGGCTGGGATAACCATGGCCTGCCCATCGAGCGCGCCATCGAGAACTCCAAGAAGAAGCTGAACAAGGATATGTCCGTGCCCGAATTCCGCAAGGCTTGCGAGGAGTTTGCTCAGGACTTTATCAACAAGCAGAGAGAAGGCTTCCGCCGTCTGGGCGTCGTGGGCGATTGGGAGAAGCCTTATCGCACCATGGACAAGCACTTTGAGGCCCAGGAAGTGAAGATCTTTGGCCGCATGTTCGATAAGGGTTATATCTATAAGGGACTGAAGCCCGTGTCCTGGTGCCCCTTCTGTACCACCGCTGTGGCAGAAGCCGATATCGAGTATAAGGACGATCCTTGTACCACCGTTTATGTCAAGTTCCCCGTGAAGGACGATCTGGGCAAGCTCTCCCAGTTTGACCTTTCCAAGGCCTACTTCGTGATCTGGACCACCACCATCTGGACCCTCCCCGGCAACCTGGCAATCTGCCTGCATCCCAGAGATTCCTATGTGCTGGTAAAGGCCGAGAACGGCGAGACTTATATCATGGCCGAGGCTCTGATGCCCAAGGTTATGAAGATCGGCGGCTTTGAGAATTACGAGGTTCTGGCATCCTTCCCCGGTCAGTACTTTGAGAACATGCTGGCTCAGCATCCCTTCATTGACAAGACCTCCCGTCTGGTCAATGCAGAATATGTCACCATGGATTCCGGTACCGGCTGTGTCCACACCGCTCCCGGCTTCGGTGCTGACGACTATCAGACCTGCATGCGCTACGGTATGGATCTGATCGTTCCTGTGGATGACTACGGCCGTCATACTGATTACGCAGGTAAGTACGCAGGCATGAAGACCGAAGAGTCCAATCCGGTCATTCTGGCTGACCTGAAGGAGTCCGGCATGCTGTTTGCATCCGAGGACATTGTCCACTCCTATCCCCACCATGACCGCTGCAAGAAGCCCATCATCTTCCGTGCAACTCCCCAGTGGTTCTGCTCCGTGGAATCCTTCAAGGACAAGGCCATCGAGGCCATCGAAAATGTCCAGTGGTTCCCTGCATGGGGCCAGGATCGCATGGTCAGCATGATCCGCGAGCGCGCCGACTGGTGTATCTCCCGTCAGCGCCGTTGGGGCCTGCCTATCCCTGTTTTCTACTGCGATGACTGCGGCAAGCCTGTTTCTACTCCCGAGTCTATTGCAAAGCTGTCCGCTCTGTTCGATGAGCACGGCTCCAACATCTGGTTTGAAAAGGAAGCCATGGAGCTGGCCCCCGAAGGCTTTACCTGTCCCCATTGCGGCGGCAAGTCCTTCGGCAAGGAGAAGGACACCCTGGACTGCTGGTTTGACTCCGGTTCTACCCATTTCGCTTCCCTTATGAAGGATACTCCCGAACTGTGGCCTGCCGATGTCTATCTGGAAGGCGCTGACCAGTATCGTGGTTGGTTCCAGTCCAGCCTTCTGACCTCTGTGGGTGCTCTGGACCAGGGCGCTCCCTTCAAGCAGGTTCTGACCCATGGCTGGACCGTGGACGGCCAGGGCCGCGCTATGCATAAGAGCCTGGGTAACGGCGTGGATCCTGCCGACCTCATTAAGGACTACGGCGCAGATATCGTTCGTCTGTGGGCAGCATCCTCTGACTATCATGCCGATGTCCGCTGCTCCAAGGAGATCTTCAAGCAGATCGCTCAGAACTATCTGAAGTTCCGTAATACCGCTCGTTACTGTCTGGCAAACCTGGATGGCTTCGATCCCAACAATCTGGTTGCTCCCGAGGATATGGAGGAGTTGGATCGCTGGGCGCTGACTGTGCTGAACAACCTGATTGCTGAGTGCCGCAAGGCATATAACGGCTATGAGTTCCACAACGTGACCCATGCCATCAATGATTTCTGCGTTGTGGAAATGTCCAGTTTCTATCTGGATATCATCAAGGACCGCCTGTACTGCGAGGAGAAGGACGGCCTGCGCCGCCGCTCTGCTCAGTCTGCTCTGTACCTCATCGTGGATGCCATGGCAAAGCTCTTTGCTCCCGTCCTGGCCTTTACCTGCGATGAAATCTGGCAGGCAATGCCTCACCGCGAGGGCGATGATGCCCGCAACATTTTGCTCAACGAGATGCCCGAGGATTGCGCCGCTTATGTCCTGGATGAAAAGACCATGGAGAAGTGGGCTGTCATCGGTAAGCTCCGCCAGGATGTCAACGGCGTGCTGGAGCGTGCCCGTGCCGACAAGCGTATCGGTAAGGCTCTGGAGGCTCATGTGTCCCTGTCTACCGAAAACGAAACCCTGAAGGCAGCCTGCGAGGGTGTCAATCTGGCTGAGACCTTCATCGTCTCCAGCTGTGATTGGGAAGCTCCTGCAGAAGGTGCCGAAGTCGGTACCGGCGTGAACTTCGAGGATCTCACCGTAGGTGTTACCGAGGCAAGAGGCGAGAAGTGCCCCCGCTGCTGGATGCACTCTCTGGAAGCTGACGAGAACGGCCTGTGCCCCCGCTGCGCAAAGGTTGTTGCCAAGCTGGATGTGGAAATCTAAATAAAAATAGAATTAGGGCGAAGAGATTCGCCCTAATTTTTTTAGCATTTTATCAAAAAACAGGTTGACAAAATTGGGAAATGTGTTATAATACTCGTGTTCTGTGTGAGCCGCCGGTATAGCTCAGTTGGTAGAGCAGCTGATTTGTAATCAGCAGGTCGGGGGTTCGAGTCCGTCTACCGGCTCCATTCAGACAGGCTCCAGAACGAAAAGAATATGGGGGAATTCCCGAGTGGCCAAAGGGGACAGACTGTAAATCTGCTGCTTATCGCTTCGGTGGTTCGAATCCACCTTCCCCCACCAGTACCGCACCTGAAAAGGTGCGGTATTTTTTATATTTCGAGGGTAAAATTGCCTATTCCAGTCCATATTTGTTCCTAAGATGACACCCTGTTTTGGGTACCACCCTAATTTACACCCAAACAAGGGTGTTTTTTATTGGAAAGAATAGACCCTAATTTCCATTGGATTCGGTCAGATGATGGATGAAATCATTCATGCGGTTTGCACTCTCTTTTTTCATTCCCGGCGTTGCGTGGGCATAGGTGCTCAGGGTGAAAGAGGCGGTGGAGTGGCCCAGATTTTCCTGCACGGTCTTAATATCGTCACCGGCCCGCAGGCTGTTGACCGCATAGGCGTGACGCAAATCGTGGAACCGAAGCTCCGAAAGCCCCAGCTTTTTCATGATCCGCTTGTAATTCATATACAGGGTCTTATTGTTGACATACCGCCCCAGCTCCGTGGTGAATACCAGATTCTTGTCATTCTCCCATGCATCACCTGCCACATACTGCCACAGGGTCTGGAGCTTCTGCTGCCGCCGCAGGACATTCAGCACTTCATCCGCCACTGTAAGGGTGCGAATCTTGCTGTTCTTGAGGGGACTGAAATGGAACTCCGTTTCGCCCTTGGCCCGGTTGTGCTGCTTGTTGATCAGAAGCTGACCTCTTTCAAAATCCACGCAATCCCAGGTAAGCCCCAGCACCTCGCCCTCTCGCAGACCTGTGAAGGCCGTCACAAAGAGGATGTTTTCATAGGGATTGCCTTTGATCTCCTTGAGGAAGGCAGCCACATCCGTGTCCTCCATGGTTTTCAGCGTTTGCTTTTCTGCCTTCGGGAGAATCACGCCGGTTGTGGGATTGACCTTCAGATAACCCAGGAGCTTTGCCTGCTCCATTGCCCGGTGAAACACACCGTGAATGTTCTTGATGGTTTTGGGAGACAGACCCTGGACCCGGAACAGGTCATTATAGACCTGCTGAATCTGATGGGCCATGACCTTGCTCAAAGGAATCTTGCCCAGGCTGGGCTTTAGATGCACCCGGACATGCTGTTCATAAGCTGCCTTCGTTGCAGGACGGATATTCAGCGTGTAATCCTTTAGCCAAGTGTCCAGCCATTCGCCAACGGTCATCTTGGTGGGAGCCACATAGGTGCCGTCTTGCAAATCACGGAGAATTGCATTGAGCTTCTGCCGGACTTCCTTTTGAGTTTTGCCATATACAGAGCGCTGAATCAGTTTTCCTGTAGTTGGATCATAGCCAGCCGAATAGCGACCCTCCCAGGAACCGTCCGCTCTCTTTCTGGTGCTGCCGTTGCCATTGTCATTTCTTTTTTTGTTGCTCATATTACCTCGCTTTCTGTCTGGATTTTGAAGGTTTTCCGTACTTCAATTGGTTGTTTACATAATACCCTCAAAATTTGGATAGTCAAGTGTTAATTTGTGAAAACTACGGTGGATCGTAAATTTTGTGTACCATGCATACCATCCGTACGGGTGGTACGCACGGTACACATTTTTCGTTATCCATCCGCTTCGATACCGGTAAAGCCCCAGACACGTTTGTCGAGACTATTGCGGATCAAATTGTTATACTCCAAATTGTATTCCGCTTCGTGCTGGTGCAGATAGGTGGTAAAGGACTTCGGTGTGACAGGATGATAGGCATTGTCCTCACACCAGACCTTGTAGATCGCATAAAGATCCTTCGAGGTGATTTCGCCATCCGCTTTGAACCGGAAATATCCCGTTGATGCCATAAACTCTACCACATTATTGCCATCCCGAATGGCAGATTCCATGTTGGCCAGGGTACGCTGGCTGATGGTAAAGCGGTAACGGTTGGCAATCAGCCGTTTCAAGCCTTCCAGCGCCCAAAGAAAGATTCCTTCAGCCTCGCTGCAAAGACTCTCACCGATATCAGGATCGTCGATCCGATCCTTGGGCTTGTCCCTTGTGGTTACAATCAGCTGGCGACGGTAGAAGCCTTCACTGCGGTCGTACAGGGATTTCATGATTCCGTTGCCAAATACTATGAACCGGACATACAGCATTCCCTGATAGCTCTGCTGTCCCTTTTTCTCCAAGTCCATAAGCAGTTCCGCAGTAACGATGGATTTAATACGGTTAGTCTGTGGAAGCGCCTCCAGCTTCATATCGTCATCCACCATCACCAGCAGATGCTCCAGATCGGCAGGGGCAAAAGTGTTGGTTTCCACTTTCTGAATACTGCCGGTTTTCATACTGCTGCCAAAAAGGGCATTCATGACCAGTCCGATTCGGGACTTTCCTTCACCGCCTTTGCCGATGATAAACAGCATTTTCTGCGCCTTGGTAGTGGGAATCAAGCAGTAGCCCATATACTCCTGAAGGGTGGGAATATCCTCCGGGTACAAAAGCTCGTTCAGAAACCGAAGCCAGTTGACAGGTTCCGGAGCGCTGGAATTGAAGGCTACCGGCAGACGGTTGATGCAGAATTCCTTCTCTTCGGCAAAAGTTCCGTCCAGGAACAGCGTACCGTTGGCAACATGAATACGGTCGGTCTGCGGAGTCAGACCTTCGCTGTAGGCTTTCAGCTTAATGTTCTCCAAAAGGGCAGCAGCTTTCTTTGCAATGCCGGACGGGATATACAGCTCAATCATGTCGTAGATCGTTTTCTTGAGCACGGTCTCGTCGGAAATGACACCATCAACGGTGTAAAGGCTCTTTCCGATATACTTCATGGGATGGTCATGCAGAAACATCATGCAGAACAAAGCCTCGTTGAAGGTATCTCCAACCATCCATAATGGAATTTCTTTTTGCGACATTTTATCTCTCCTCTCTGTTTTTGTTTTTGCGGAATACTTCGGTGTGAACACGCCAGGTCTCCGGCGCAGCATCCTTCTTTCGCTCAGCAAAACGCTTTTGCAGCTCTGCAGCGAAAGCCTTCACCAGATCCGGGAAGTGTTCCAGCGCATCCAGAAACGGTCTGCACTTTTCCTCCAACGCATCGAACCGTTCCTGCAGCTCCTGCAGGGTATCTTGAAGCCGGGACAGCCGGGAAGTCAACCGGGAATTGTGCTCCCGAAGCTTCTTGATTTCTTCTCGGCTGGTAATGCCTTCACCGGCAAGCTGGGTAAGGGTGGCGTAATCATCCTTGCTCATCTGCACCTTGCCAAATACGTTGGGTTTGCCTATGGCATTTACCTCCTGTACTGTCTTGTGGATCTCGTGGATCGGAGCATAGATCTCCTGCTCCTGCTGGATCTTTTCTTCCAGAGCTTTCAGTCGCTCGCTGTCCTTGGCAATCTTGTAATCCAGCGAAGATAGGTGTTCTGCGGTACTGCCTTTTACGCCACGCTGGATGTCCGAGAAACCATGCTGCTGCATATACTCCAGAAACCGATCCTGCAGGATGCTGTAGCTGGCAACGAACTTGGGTTTGCCGTTCTTTTGCAGAACCGGCAGCCCGTTTTCGCCCAACACAGGCGTATCGGATGCCCACTTTTTGGAATGGCTGATCTGGTGAACGACCTCCTTCACCGTACCGACCAAAGCAGGATCCTTGCACCGCTTCGTCCAGAGGATCTTTTTCTCTACCACCGGCAGCGCCATAACATGGAGATGATAGTGATAGACGATGTGGTCACTGTCCCGGGAAATGCCCAGATTGACCTCATCTGCGTGCATGACGGCAGAAACGACGTTGTCCCTGCCATAGAGTTCCTCCGCAAAGTGGTAGGCAGTTTCGTAGAACCGGACAGCATATTCATAGCCGCCGTGGTCATCGAAATAGCTGCTGTTCACATCCAGAATCAGCTCGTCGAATACCTTGGCATCCTTCTTCAGTCCCCGGAGGGAGACCTTGCCTTCTGCTATGAGTCGGTCAAGATATTCGTTGTAGCTTAAGTTTCCGGTGCTTTTGAAATGGACATTTCTGTGGGTTTCGGAAAGGTCTACACTTCGATTGCTGTAGGAATCATTTTTGCGTTCGTTATGCCGTTCAAACTTGCCGACACTTTCTCTTGTGCGTGTTTCAATTCTTGCCACGCCGTAATTCATTGGTACCTCCTTTCAAGATTCGGGGAGCGCGTTACGCAACTTTTTCAAAGTGCGTAACCCACTATGACACTTTCAGCAAGCTGCAAAGATGTCGTGGGGTCCTGCCGGACACGCGCCCCTTTTGTCTGCTTCGCAGACATTTCCCCCGCTATCGGGGGAATCCACTCCCGAGGGGGATGCGGTCACTGCGGTGACCGCAATCGGAGCAGTCACACCTTGCAGAGCATGGCCGCTCCGATCCGTCCAGCGGTTCACGCTGTCCGCAGTCTCACGCATGAAATCAATTTTTGCTTGTATTTTGGTGCTGTTGCGGGTATAATTCTGATAGTGTTTTAGGGAAACGGCTGTTCCGCACCTGTTGC
>JAZQQD010000110.1:0-2827 GCA_045628895.1 Faecousia sp. | reverse complement strand
GTGATCGCAAAGATAATTGCGAACCAGCTCCCGCATTTCGTCATTCAAGCCGCTGAACCAGCCCACGATGGTTTCGTTGTCGTGGGTACCGGTGTAAACCACGCAGTTTTCACCGTAATTGTGCACCAGATAGTCATTGCCAAAGCCGATGTCCGCAGGGTCAAACCCAAACTGGAAGACCTTCATATTGGGGAAACCGGATTCCTTCACAAGCTGACGTACCGTTTCCGTCATGGTGCCCAGATCCTCTGCTACCACCTGCTTCTTACCCAGCCGCCATTCCAAGGTGCGGAAGAAGTCCATACCGGGACCCTTTTCCCAATGTCCATCGGCAGCGGATTTGCTGCCATAGGGGATGGAGAAGTATTCGTCAAAGGCACGGAAGTGATCGATCCGAACCACATCATACATCTGGAACATATACCACATTCTGGAGCACCACCAGTCAAAGCCGTTTGCCCTGTGAACATCCCAGCGGTACAGCGGGTTCCACCAAACCTGACCGTCTGCGGCGAAGCTATCGGGAGGACAGCCTGCGGTGGCGGTGGGAACCCGGTACTCGTCCAGCTGGAAAAGTTCGGGATGTGCCCACACATCGGTACTGTTTACGGAGACATAAATGGGAATATCGCCAACAATCTGGATATTCTTGCTGTTGGCATAAGCTTTCAGCTTACCCCACTGCTGGTAAACCTTGAACTGCAAAAACTTCTGGAACTCCACCTCAAAGTACAGTTCCTTGTGGTAGTGTTCCACAGCGAAACCCCAGTGCTGACGGATGCCCTCAGGCCATTCCATCCAGGTTTCGGTGCCGAAGAAATCCAGCAGCGCCATGAACAGTGCATAGTCAGAAAGCCACCATTCGTTATTCTGCAAAAAATCCTGATAGGCAGCATTGGATGCGATATTGCTCCGTTCATAGGCCTTGCGGAGCAGCTTTAACCGATTCTCGTGCAGCTTTTTATAATTCACAAACCCGGGTTTCTTTCCGAAGTCTGCTTTTTCCACTTCCTCAGCTGTGAGGGTGCCTTCCTCAACCAGAGCGTCGAGACTGATAAAATAGGGATTGCCTGCAAAGGCAGAGTAGGACTGGTAGGGAGAGTTGTCGGACTTGCCGTAGCTGGTGGGACTCAGGGGCAGGATCTGCCAATGGGTCTGACCGGCACCGACAAGAAAATCTACAAAATCATAGGCAGCCGTGTCAAAACAGCCGATGCCGTGTTTGGAAGGAAGGCTGGAGATAGGCAGCAAAACACCTGCGGTTCGATTCATAATATCCTCCTTGTAGTGGAAAAATACTGTTTTTTTCACCATTAGTTTATCATTTTACAAATCGGATTTCTTGCACGATGATGCGAAAAAATAGCACAATTCCATCTATGCAGAAAGGAGCATGACATGGATTATCAGAATTATCGAGAGGGAAAGAACCATGGGAACGCGGTGTTTCCTTTTAATATCTATCCATGTGCCATTCCGGAAATGTTCACAGGGGTACTGACCCATTGGCATGATGAATTCGAGATAATTTACATCAAAAAAGGATCCGGAATCGTAACTGTGGAAAGGGAAAGCCGCAGCCTTACTGCTCCCGCTGTGGTATTTGTCCTTCCAGGGCAGCTCCACGCCATTGGGCAAAAAGAGACAGAACACATGGAATATGAGAACATCATTTTCCATCCGAGACTGCTCACCGGTGATAAGGGAAATTCCTTTGATATGGAGTATCTGCTGCCGCTTTTTGAAGGTCTGGTGCAGATTCCGACCTTCCTGCCTGCTTCCCATGCTTTGTTTTCTGTTCTGACAAAGCCCTTGGATGCCTGTGATTCGGAAGCGGACAAACAGGAAAAATACTCCCCTCTTTTTGTGAAGGGGCAGCTTATGCTGCTGTGCTATCACCTTAGAGCCAACTTCCCTGTGGCCGAGGAAACGCTGCTTCAGCAAAGCTCCCTGAATCAGGTTAAGCCGGTCTTGACCTATATCCACCGCAATTACGCCGAAAAAATACGAATTGCCGATGTTGCCAAAAGTGTAGGCTTTTCTGAGGCCTATTTTATGCGCTTCTTTAGGGAGAATATGGGATGCTCTTTTGTGTCCTATCTCAACGAGTATCGTCTCGCACAGGCAGAAATCCTTTTGCGGACTACCCGGGAAAGCGTGCTGGATATTGCGCAGGAAACCGGCTTCCCTAATTTCTCCTATTTTATACGATCTTTTAAGCTGAAATATGGTACAACTCCTTTGAAATACCATAATACATATTACCTGACCAGAGAAGCCGAATCAATTTCCGAGACGGAATGATAACGGCGGCAAATCGACCCCACCAGTGCCGTTTTGCCGCCGTTATTCTGCTTTTTGTGCAACTACCCGCATCCACATGAGCCAGCAGACCTATACCACATGAAATCTTTTTCGGTTGTTCGGACACAGTACAGCACCCCCTTCCGTGAAAGGAATCGGCAAAGTATCTGCCGCTCCTGATTATGTTATTTTATCCATGGGTCTGGAATCCAGAGATCTGGAATACGAAACAACCATGAACAAGGCTTCTGAAAACATAGAACTTCTTAATTCGGCTCTGGAGAGGGTAGGGTTTGAAAAGAAGTCAGTCAAGACTGCGAACTTCAATGTCCATATGGAATACGACTATCGGATGAACAAGAAGGGTGGCAATGAAAGGGTGTTCATAGGCTACGTGGTGGATCACCAGCTGAAAGTCGAATTTGACTTTGAAGCAGAAAGGCTGACGAAGGCATTATCGGCGGTTGGTTCCTGCCTGGCTTCTCCCAAAATGGCAAGAATGGCTGATATCAGCATGGAGCCA
>JAZQQD010000109.1:0-5227 GCA_045628895.1 Faecousia sp. | reverse complement strand
GTCTGATCGTTGTTGCCGAAACGGTTGTCGCGGGTATGGCCCACGGCATCGATCTCATCAATAAAGATAATGCTGGGCGCGACCTTGGAAGCCTGGCTGAACAGATCTCTGACACGGCTGGCACCAACACCCACAAACATTTCCTCAAAGTCTGAACCGGAGATAGAGAAGAAAGGAACACCGGCTTCACCGGCGACTGCCTTGGCAAGGAGAGTTTTGCCGGTACCGGGAGAGCCCACAAGCAGAGCTCCCTTGGGCAGCTTTGCACCGATCTCCGCATACTTCTGGGGATTATTGAGGAAGTCAATAATTTCCACCAGGGACTCTTTTGCTTCGTCCTGGCCGGCAACATCCTGGAAGGTGACACCGGTCTGCTTTTCCATATATACCTTTGCCTTGCTGTTGCCGAAGCCACCCATGATGCCGCCTTCGCCGCCGCCAAGACGCTTGCTCATCATATTGACAATACCGAACAGCACTGCGATCATAACGCCGTAATAGAGGATCATCATGATAAAGGAGTTATCCTCCACGATCTTTCTATTGACGGTAACACCCTCTGCTTCCAGCTCTTCCGACATGGTAAGATAGTCGCCGCCGCTGGGCAGGCCGGTATAACAGGCCTTCTGGGCACCGGCAGGCTTCATGCTTTCGGTCTTGGTCATGTAAATGACCCGGTCCGCCTGGAATTCCACTTCAGACAGATTCCCCCTTGCCCGTTCCTCCAGGAAATCGGAGAAGTTGGTCTGGGTGTACTGACTGCGCATAACAGAATTATAAACCGCAGAAAGACACAGTACAATAGAAAGCACAATAATCACAGTAACCCATATATTCGGTTTGCGCTTGTTATCCCCGGGACGGTTGTCCTTGGGAGCGCCATTTCCTTTATTATCCATCATTTTCCTCCTGATGCAGGATGTTTTAACCCATCATAACATATTTTTCCAATTCCTGCAATGAACGATTCATTTTCTTGCCGTAAATTTTCTGTTAAGAATCCCCCTTTTTTCAGTATTCCGAAAAATTCCGGTTGAGATAAGCAAGATTATCTGTTATAATACGGAAAATATAGATTCTTTTGGAGTTGAATACTATGGATGACAAGAAAGTACGCCGCCCGGAAAAGCGGGACCGTTTCCCCAAACGCAGTCCCCGACAGGAGCAGGCTGTCAATACAGAAGAAACCGAAGGCCAACTGGAGGGCCGCAATGCCCTGACCGAAGCTCTGCGCAGCGGCCGGGCAGTAGACAAGGTCTTCGTTGCTGACGGCGACATCGACCGGGGTCTGCAGCGGCTTGTGGCAGAAGCAAAGGAAGCCGGAGCCGTAATTGTCCCTGTGGATCGCCGTAAGCTGGATCAGATGAGCTTCACCCATTCCCATCAGGGTGTGATCTCCCTGGTAGCCGCACACGAATACAGCACCATCGATGACATTCTGGAGGAGGCTGCAAACCGCGGCGAGCAGCCCCTGATCGTCATCTGTGACGAGCTTTCCGATCCTCACAATCTGGGTGCCATCATGCGTACCGCAGAATGCGCCGGAGCCCACGGTGTGATCATTCCCAAGCGCCGCAGCGTCGGCCTCACTGCCACCGTTGCCAAGGCATCCGCCGGTGCCATTGAATACATGAAGGTTGCAAGAGTCCCCAATATCAATAATGCCATTGCGGAACTGAAGGAAAAGGGTGTCTGGGTATTCGGCACCGCTGCCGAAGGCTCCATCCCCATGTATGAGGCCAACCTCACCATTCCCGCTGCCATTGTCATCGGCAACGAAGGCGACGGCATGAGCCAGCTGGTGAGAAAGAACTGCGATGTCATTGTTCACATTCCCATGCGCGGCAAAATTTCCTCTCTGAACGCATCCAATGCTGCGTCAATCCTGCTCTATGAGGCTGTACGTCAACGCCTAAAATAACGGAGGTTTTCCATGAACGATCAAAACGAGCAGTTACCCCTGAACCCGGAAGAAGCCGAACAGGTTCCATCCACCGTTTCAGAGGAAACCATCGATCTCTCCTTCTCTGATTCGGAGGTTACCGGAGATACCGGTGAATTCTCCATCGACGATATTATCGCGGAATTCCACGATGCTCCTGACGAAAAAGCTGCAGCATCCGAGGAATCCGAAGAACCCGAGGTTCCCCGGGAGGATGCACCTCCCCAGGCTGCTGTGGAGGAAGCGGAAGCTTCCGAAGATGTCGCACAGGAAGCCGACGAGGATGCAGCGGACGAGGACTATGATCCGGATGTTACCGGGGAAATTGATGAGGAATTCATTTCCTCCGGCCCCATTCTTTTTAAGCCCCGCTACCGCGGCACCGAAATGCGCAAGCAGATCGTCAACGGTCCGGAACGCAGATACTACGAGCTGCAGGAATTGGGCGTCGGCAAGCTGCAGCTGGCCATGCTCTTTACCTTCCTGGCCTTCCTGCTCTCCGCAGGTACCACAGCTATCTATCATTTTGGCATGAACATTGAAAATCAGATGCGTCTGCTGGTGTTCAGCCAGGTATTTTCCGTGTTCCTTGCTGCAATTTTCGGCTGCTATCTTCTGATGGACGGCATCGGTGACCTGTTCCATGGCAGATTCACCCTGAATACTTTCCTGACATTCACCTTTTTTGCCTGTGCCGCCGACTGCATTATCTGTCTGAAAAATCTTTGGATGCCCTTTGGCGCCGTTCTCTGCCTGGAAGTGTTTATCGCACTTCTTGCCGCTTATGAAAAGCGCACTATTGAAATGGGCCAGACAGATACCATGCGAAAAGCAAACTACCTGGACGCAACGGTTGCCGTTCCCGATTTTTACGAAGGCAAGGTCGGCTATCAGCGCAGAGACGGTGAGGTCTCCGAATTTCTGGACACCTACACCCAACAGTCCGATCCCGAAAAATATCAATCCATTTACGCACTTGCCGCATTTGCCCTCAGCCTGATTATTGCCGGTCTGGCATACTTCCGCAACGGCGGCGAATACGCTTTCCATGTGGCAGCCGGAACCATGCTGCTGGCACTGCCTGCCACTTTCTTCCTCACGGAAAGCCGTCCCATGGCCATTCTGGAGCAGCGTCTGCACAAGCTCGGCGTTGTGATCTGCGGTTGGCAAGGCGTGAAGGGCCTGTGCCAGAAGTCTGTTTACCCCCTCAAGGATGGGGATATCTTCCCTGTCGGCACGCTGACCCTGAATGGTGTCAAGTTCTACGGCGAACATTCACCCGATCAGATTATCGGCTACGCAACTGCCCTTTCCGAGGCACAGGACAGCCAGTGGGCACCGGTATTCCTGCAGCTGCTGGAAAGCCGCAGCGGTCCTCACTATATGGCTGATGAATTTGTATTCTATGATAATGGCGGTGTTGGCGGCATTATCAATGACCAGACCGTCCTCATGGGCACCGGCAGCTTTATGAAGGAAATGGGTGTAGAGATCCCTGCAGGAAATCACGTCGATCATCCTATCTACCTCAGCATTGACAACGTACTTTGCGCCGTTTTCGCCCTGACCTACCATCGCGACAAATTGGCCGCTGCAGGTCTTTCCGCCCTGGCAGGCTGCAGTAAGCTGACCAGCATTTACACCGGAACCGACAGCATGGTGGATTCCGCTTTCCTGAACAAGACTTTCAAGGTCAGAATGAAGCGTTTCCTGTTCCCGGAAACCGCTGTACGCAGACAGCTTGCTGATCTGCCCATTTCCGAAGATGCGCCTGCCCTGCTTCTGACCACCAAGAATCATCTGGCTGCAAGAGCCTATGCCATCTCCGGTGCCAGAACCCTCCGCAGCTGCGTCCGCATCGGCACAGTCCTGCATATCATCGCAGGATGCCTCGGAATGCTGGCAGCCGCAGCCATTGCTTTCCTGGCAAACACTGATCTGCTCAACGCCGGAAACGTCCTACTGTACCATCTTCTTTGGTTCATTCCCGGTTTTATTTTGACGGAATGGACAAGAGCCCTCTGATCATCAAACTGCCGCAGTCAAAGCTGCGGCAGTTTTCTTTTGTTTTCTGAATAAAAACAGCTGTTTTTCTCCTGAAAACAACAGAATCCCTTCGCTGTTTTATGCAGATAACCGCAAAATCCATCCTATCTTCACTATTTTTCGGATTATTCGCATTTTGACGAAAATACGCTTGAAATTCCCGTTCCTTTCGTGTATAATGACCTTGTTGCGGTGCCTGCACCGACGAAAGCATGGAGGAATCCCCTCCCGAAAGGAGCACATACACAATGTACACAGCAAAAGCCATTCGTAATATCTGCCTGCTCGGTCACAGTGGCAGCGGCAAGTCCGCCCTGGCTGAGAGCTTACTTTACATGACCGGAGCAATTCTCCGCATGGGTAAGAACGCCGACGGCAACACCGTCAGCGACTATGACCCTGAAGAGATCCGTCGTAATATCTCTATTTCCACCTCTGTCATTCCTCTGGAATACAACAACACCAAGATCAACATTCTGGACACCCCGGGCGGTTTCGATTACTCCGGTGCCGTTATGGAAGCTCTGCGTGCTGCAGATGCCGCTATCCTCGTGATCTCTGCCAAGGACGGTATCACCGTCGGTTTTGAGAAGGCTTGGAAGTACTGCGAAGAGCGCAATATGCCCAGATTCGTTTACATCTCCAAAGTCGACGAAGAGAACAGCGACTACAACGCTACCTTCGAAGCTCTCCGTGAGCGTTACGGCAACAAGATCGCTCCTGTCGTCGTTCCCATCTGGGATGCCAACAAGAATGTTACCGGCATCATCGATGTGCTGAACAAGCGCGCTTACGAGATGCAGAATCTGAAGCGTGTGGAAATCGAAGTTCCCGAAGGCAAGGAAGAAGTCATCGAGGAATTCAACGATGCTCTGAAGGAATCCGTTGCCGAGACCAGCGACGAGCTGATGGATCGCTTCTTCAACGGCGAAGACTTCACCTACATGGAAATGATCAACGGTCTGCACACCGGTGTTACCGAGCTCTCCATGTTCCCCGTGCTCTGCGGCTCCGGTGTTACCTGCCTGGGCAGCCTGATGCTCATGGACCACATCGTCGACCTGCTGCCCAACCCCATGGAAGGCAACTACCACAAGGCTACCCGTGCTGACGGCGAGACCGAGCCCTTCGTTGTCTCCCCCGGCGGTGTTCCTTCCGCTTTCGTTTTCAAGACTGTTAAGTCGGATCGTAGCCATGTCGTTCTGTGAGCCAAGGAGTTGCAACCTAGAGTTGTGTTTC
>JAZQQD010000108.1:0-2245 GCA_045628895.1 Faecousia sp. | reverse complement strand
TAAATCTGTGCCCAGTTGTTCATATATAAAATCTCCGCTAAGGTATTTTTCTTGAGAAGGCAGGAAAAAGAATCAGGAAATCCGCCTTTTCCTGCCGTTCCCAATCAAAGAAAGAGGAGAGACAGATTAGCATTCCAACAGTTTCAGGTCACAGACCTTGGCAATGGATTTGCGAATTTCAGCCCGAAGGGGCAGAACAGAGGAAGGAGACACACTCAGCTCGTCCATTCCAATAGCAAGGAAGGTAGGCAGCAGGCTCAGGTCAGCGCCCAGCTCGCCGCAGATGCCGATCCAGATGCCGTTGGCGTGGGCAGCGTCCGCAGCCATTTTCAGCGCACGGAGCACAGCGGGATGGTGGGCATCAAAGAACTTGCCCAGATCATTGCACTGGCGATCACAAGCCAGCGTGTACTGGGTCAGGTCGTTGGTACCAACAGAGAAGAAGTCCACTTCCTTGGCAAGGTCATCCGCAATAAATACAGAGGCAGGGGTTTCAATCATAATACCAATTTCGGTATCCGCTTTAAAGGGGATTCCTTCCTTTGTCAGTTCCGCCATGACAGCCTGGCAGGCACGCTTACACTCCTTGACTTCCCAAACGGAAGTGATCATGGGGAACATGATTGCGATTTTGCCGAAGGCAGAAGCTCGGTACAGTGCTCTCAGCTGGGTGCGGAACACCTCGGGACGGTTCAGGCAGATTCGGATTGCCCGCAGACCCATGGCGGGATTCTCTTCCTTCTTCAAGTTGAAGTAATCCACCTGCTTGTCAGCGCCGATGTCCAGAGTGCGGATAATAACACGCTTGCCGTTCATGCCGGCAGCCACAGCTTTGTAAGCCTCAAATTGCTGCTCCTCGGTGGGGTAGTCATCGGTAGCCAGATACAGGAACTCAGAGCGGAACAGACCGATGCCCTGACCGTCATTGGCAAGAACGGCTGCCAAATCCTCGGGAGAGCCGATGTTGCAGTATACATTGATGTGCTTGCCGTCCAGAGTCACATCCTCTTGGCCCTTCATGGTTTCCAGCAGCTTCTTCATTTCCTGCTGCTTCTCATATTTGTCCTTCAAAGTCCCATAGGTCAGTTCGTCCGGGTCCAGAAAGATCTGACCCGTTTCGCCATCGATATAGGCAAGTCTGCCTTGATAGGCTTCCTTCAAACTGTCACCCAAGCCGCAGATAGCAGGAATGCCCATGGTGCGGGCAAGAATGGCGGTGTGGCTGTTACCGGAGCCGCCTTGCGTAGCGAAGCCCAGAATCTTTGACTTATCCAGCTGGATGGTTTCGGAGGGAGCCAGATCGTCTGCTGCCAGAATGACGGGCTCGTCGGAATCAATACCGCCCTCGGCAATGCCCATCAGGTTGTTCAGAATCCGCCGGGTCACGTCCTTGATGTCCGCGGCACGAGCCTGCATATAAGCATCATCCATAGCGGCGAACATAGCCGCAAACTGGTCACCGGCAGTCTGAACTGCGTATTCCGCATTGCACTGCTCGTCCTCCAGCGTGGACATGATGCACTCCACATAGTCCTCATCCTCCACGAACATGGCGTGGGTTTCAAAGAGAACGGCCGCCTCGTCACCGGCTTCCTCCCGGCATTTTTCAGCCAGAACCTCCAGCTGTGCAATGGATTTCTCCTGAGCTTCCGCCACACGAGCCTTTTCTGCCTCAACATTCTCTACACTGCGCTGCTCCACGCATGTGTCCACACGCTGGAAGAAGTACAGTTTTCCCTTGGTTACACCCTTGGAAACGCCTTTGCCCTGCATCAGAATCATGGTTATTTCCTCCTAAAAGTGTTTTCTGTGGTCAAACGGATACGGGCAGCACCTGTCCGCATCCGTTCACCCACAGCTCCGGGATGCCCGAAGGCATCCCGGAACATAAGCGCTTACAGATTTTCCTGGAAAAACTTCTGGACCTCGGCAATGGCAGCGTCTTCGTTGGCACCCTCTGCCTTGACGGTGACGGTGTCACCATTCTTCACAGCCAGACTCATCAGCTTCATCAGCTGAGATGCCTTTGCTTCCTTGCCGTCCTTGATTACGGTAACAGTGGTATCCGCAAAACCCTTGCACAGCTTTGCCAGCAATCCAGCGGGACGGGCATGGATGCCCAGAGGATCGTTGACGGAATAGGTAAACTCTTTCATTTTTTGTTCCTCCTGTTATTTTACTTTGAAAAGCTTATTGCCAACCTTGCCTGCGCCGGTGTACAGCACCTCAAATGCAGGCAGATCGT
>JAZQQD010000107.1:0-3929 GCA_045628895.1 Faecousia sp. | reverse complement strand
CGGTTCTGACGGCGATTTCCGTCGAACCTGCCGAGCCTGCCGAACAGGAAGTTGCCCAGTTCTGATTTGACCCCAATGGGAGGGTAATTATGTATCAACCACTTGCCGATCTTCTGCGGCCGGAAACCCTGGATGATGTTTACGGACAGGAACATATTCTGGGGGAGAATGCCATTTTGCGGCGTCTCCTGGATTCCGGAAATGTGCCCAATATGATCTTCTACGGCCCCAGCGGCACGGGAAAGACCACGGTTGCCAATATCATCGCCAAGCAGACCAACCGTACCCTGTATAAGCTCAATGCGACCACGGCTTCCACCGCGGATATCAAGCAGATCGTGTCCCAGCTGGATGGCTTCATGGCTCCCAACGGCGTGCTGCTGTATCTGGATGAGATCCAGTCCTTTAACAAAAAACAGCAGCAGACCCTGCTGGAATATATTGAGAACGGCAAGATCACCCTCATTGCCTCCACGACCGAGAATCCGTATTTCTATGTGTTCAATGCGATCCTCAGCCGTTCCACTATTTTTGAGTTCAAGCAGATCTCCGCGGAGGCTGCCCTGAAGGCAATCAAACGGGCGGTACGATTCATGGAAGAGCGGACTGCTCTGTCTGCTAAGGCCGAGGAAGGCGCTCTGGAGTACATTGCCGGTGCCTGCGGCGGGGACATCCGCAAGGCGATGAATGCTGTGGAGGTGCTGTTCTCTGCCGGAAGACCGCAAAACGGAGAAATTCTTCTCACTTTGGAGGATGCCAAGGCAGTCAGCCAGAAAAGCGCCATGCGTGCAGACCGGGACGGAGATAACTACTATGATCTCCTTTCTGCCCTGCAGAAGTCTATCCGTGGTTCTGATCCCGACGCGGCGGTGCATTATCTGGGTTACCTGCTGGAGGCCGGGCAGATGCAGTCTGCCTGCCGTCGGCTGATGGTCATTGCCTGCGAGGATGTGGGCCTGGCCTATCCTATGATCATCCCTATTGTGAAATCCTGTGTGGATGCAGCGCTGATGCTGGGTATGCCCGAGGCTCGGATCCCTCTGGGAGACGCCGCCGTACTGATGGCAACCTCCCCAAAATCCAATTCTGCTCATATTGCCCTGGATATGGCCATGGCAGATGTCCGCAAGGGCAAGGGTGGATCCTTCCCCCGACATCTGCAGAATGTCCATGCCGATACCTACACCCAGGAGCGGGAGCAGGGTTACCTGTATCCCCACGATTTCCCCAACCACTATGTAGCCCAGCAGTATCTGCCGGATGACCTGGTGGGAACGAAGTATTATGAGTTTGCCGAGAATAAGCTGGAGCAGGCCTCCAAGGCTTATTGGGAAAAGATCAAGGGGTGAGCTATGGATATTGCAATCAATGATATTCTCACCATGAAAAAGGAACATCCCTGCGGCGAAAAACGCTGGCTGGTTCTGCGGATCGGTGCGGATTTCCGCCTTCGCTGTCTGGGCTGCGGCCATGAGGTTATGGCTCCCCGGGGAAAAATCGAAAAAAATATCCGGGTGGTCACTCGGAACGGAAAAACGGTATAACATTGCCCCTTCCCGATTTTGGGAAGGGGTTTTCTGTATTCCGGGCGGAACTTGCGTTCCATGGCTATCGCAATCCGACTCCCTTTTTTGCCTGCCTGGGGTATACTGCTCCTGTGGGGGGTGGACAGGTGAAGGTTTATCTGGACTTGGCGATCCTGCTGAACAGCCTGGTGGATTTTCTGCTGCTTTTGGGGACAAACCGCCTTATGGGCTATCCCGGGGAACTTCGGAGGCTGATTCCTGCGTCGCTTCTTGGCGGGGTGTATGCGGGTGGTACCTTGCTGCCGGGATTTTTCTTTTTGGGGAATCTTTTTTGGCGCAGTCTGTTTCTGATTCTCATGAGCCTTTGTGCGTTTGGGTGGAGCCGAAGTGCCTTTTCCCGCGGGATCCTCTTTTTGCTGCTGTGCATGGCCATGGGCGGCATTGCTGCCTCCATGGGAAGACACAGTTTTTGGGGCCTTGTGATGGCGGGAGGTGCCCTGGCGGTCATGTGCAGATTCGGATTCCGAAGGGCTCCGGGGGGCAATCGTCTGCTTTCGGCGGTACTTACCTATGGGGATCGGGAAGTCTCTGCCCTGGCGTTCCACGATACGGGCAACACCCTGCGGGATCCTGTGACAGGGGAGCAGGTGATGGTGGCGGGGGCAGATGTGGCGGAAGAGCTTCTGGCCCTGACGCCCTGGCAGCTGCAGCATCCCATTGAGGCAATAGGGAAGCTTCAGGGTATGCGGCTGATTCCTTACCATAGCGTGGGCAGCAGGGGAGGGATGCTTCTGGCCATTCGTATCCCACAGGTTCAGATCGGCGCATATCGGGGATCTGCCATCGTTGCCTTCGCCCCGGAAAAGCTGAGTGGAGACTATCAAATTCTGACGGGAGGAGCAATGGGATGAAAATGCTGCGGGAGCTGCTTTGGCATTTGACGGGAGAACAGAATCTGTTTTATATCGGCGGGACGGATGTTTTGCCGCCTCCGCTGAAAGGGCAGGACGAGGAATTTGCTTTGGAGGGTTTGGAGAGAGGGGAAGAGGCCAGCCGCCAGATGCTGGTAGAGCATAACCTGAGGCTGGTGGTTTATATTGCCCGCCGTTTTGAAAATACCGGTGTCAATATTGAGGATCTGATCTCTATAGGTACCATTGGACTTATGAAAGCCATCGGTACCTACCGAAGAGAAAAGAATATCAAACTGGCGACCTATGCATCCCGGTGTATTGAGAATGAAATTCTCATGCATATCCGCAAAATAGCCGTTCAGAAAACGGAGGTTTCCCTGGATGAGCCCATCAATATGGATTATGACGGCAATGAATTGCTGCTTTCTGATATCCTGGGGACCGATGAGGATACTGTGATGCGGCCTCTGGAGGAGCATGTGGAGCTGGATATTTTGCGCCAGGCCCTTACCTGCCTTTCTGCCAGGGAGCGGGAGATCGTCAATATGCGCTATGGTCTGGAGGGCTATCAGGAACTGACACAGAAAGAAGTGGCCGGTAAAATGGGAATCTCCCAGTCCTATATTTCCCGATTGGAGAAGCGGATTATGAAACGACTAAAAAATGAAATGATCAGACAAATAGATTGTGCATAATTGCCAATTTACAAAATATGGACAGAATGCTATAATCAGTAAGGTTCTTTATCGATATTATTTTTTACTGATTAAGGGAAGGGTATTATGGAAAGAAAAGAGATTTCCAAATCTGTATTAAAGCGACTGCCGGGCTATCTTACATATCTGAAGAGCATTCCCGAGGGCACTGTGCCCTATATCTCTGCAACGGCTCTGGCCGCTGCCCTGGGCATGGGTGAGGTTCAGGTGCGTAAGGATCTGGCAATGGTTTCCAATGGCGGACGTCCTAAGGTTGGCTATCTGCGTGAGGGCCTCATCGAGGATATTGAGAGCTTCCTTGGCTATGACAATACGACAGATGCAGTGCTCATTGGCGCGGGTAAGCTGGGCCAGGCTTTGCTGGGCTACAGCGGATTCGATGCTTACGGTCTGAACATTCTGGCAGCATTTGATGTCAAGGCGGAACCCAATGCTGAGGCTTCCGGCAAGCCTATCTATGATATGTCTCATCTGGATAGCTTCTGCCGGGGACACAAGGTTCGTATGGGTATCATTACGGTTCCTGCGGAGCAGTCTCAGGCAGTATGTGATCAGCTGATTGCCAGCGGCATCAAGGCAATCTGGAATTTTGCGCCCTCTCATTTGGAGGTGCCGGATAACATCCTGGTGCAGAATGAGAATATGGCAACGTCCCTGGCGGTGCTGAGTGTGCATTTGAGGGCGCAGATTAAGGATAAGAAATGAGAAAACGCAGAGCGTACCGTGTTAGGTAGGCTCTGCGTTTTGCATTGGTTTGTCGATTGTTCAATAAC
>JAZQQD010000106.1:0-7682 GCA_045628895.1 Faecousia sp. | reverse complement strand
CCCAGGATTTTCACCAGCTCCGGGTTCAGGTTGTGAACACCGGTCTCGAAGCAGGCGCGCTCGCCTTCCTCACGGATGGTGCGGTCCACTTCCTTCTTGGCCTTCTCCACCATGTCCTCAATGCGGGTGGGATGGATGCGGCCGTCCTGGATCAGCTTGGAAAGTGCCAGGCGGGCGATCTCCCGGCGGACAGGATCGAAGCTGGAAACAGTGATGGCTTCGGGGGTATCGTCGATGATGAGGTCAACGCCGGTAACGGTCTCCAGAGTGCGGATGTCCCGACCCTCACGGCCGATGATGCGGCCCTTCATCTCGTCATTAGGCAGGGGAACCACGGAAACGGTGGTTTCTGCGGCGTGATCGGCAGCGCAGCGCTGGATGGCGGTGGCCAGAATTTCTCTTGCCTTTTCCTCGGCCTCATCCTTCAGCTGCTGTTCGATCTCCTTGATCTTCATGGCAGTCTCGTGGCGAACCTCGTTCTCCACGGTGTCAAGCAGATGCTGCTTGGCCTGGTCCTGGGTCAGCCCGGACAGCTGCTCCAGCACCTCCACCTGCTTCTGCTTCATTTCGTCGGCTTCCTTCTGGGTATCGGCGACTTTCTGAAGCTTTGCGCTCAGCTCGGCTTCCTTCCGCTCGAAGGCATCGGACTTCTTGTCCAGATTTTCTTCCTTCTGCTGCAGACGGCGCTCCTGCTTGCTCAGTTCGCTCCGGCGGTCCTTGACTTCCCGCTCCAGCTCGGTGCGGGATCTGTGGATCTCGTCCTTGGCTTCCAGGAGCATTTCCTTTTTGCGGCCTTCACCGCTGCGGATCGCTTCGTTGATGATCCGGGTGGCTTCCTGCTCGGCAGAGCCGATTTCCTTCTCGCTTACCTTCTTGCGGTATGCGATGCCAACCCCTATACCTACAGCCAGACAGACGGCTGCAATGATAACAGCAACATAAACAGGGATCATAAAACTGCAATACACCTCCTTTTAAAATGGAAAGGCGGAGATGTGCATGGTCCCCCCATAACAGATTATTTCGTTTTCTGCCGCATTTGCGGCCAAAATAAAAACGCCATGAGGCGAAAATGACACATTGAACCGTATCTTTCAAAAAAACATGAAACGCAGTAATACTGCGACACAATGCCACACCCTATTTTATAGGGAAACTGCCCACTTGTCAAGGGAAATTCGGGCATATTTCCGAAAACGCGGCCAAATATTTCTGCCTTTTCGGAAAAAACGGAGAAAGTTGTAAAATTGCAAGAAAAGTTCGTTTTTTTCAACAAAAATGTTGCAATCATTTTGGTTATGTGGTATATTTTTAATTTGTGAGAGTGAAAAGGAGTTTATTTTGCATCCCCTTGCCTCGCCCCTTGGGGAGAGGTGTCACCGCATGTAAGGCGGTGACGGAGAGGGGTTCCGGGATTTATTTTAGTACTATCTAATATAGAACAATGGCACCCTCTCAGTCATTTTGCAGTGTGGCAAAATGACAGCTCTCCCTAATAGGGCGAGCCAAGTAAAGCGGAAAACTTTTGAAAAATACATTATCTATATATAAAGGAGATTACCCATGGCAGCACAGGAAAATATTCGCAACATTGCCATTATTGCCCACGTTGACCACGGCAAGACCACCCTGGTGGATGAGATGCTGAAGCAGGGCGGCATTTACCGTGAGAATCAGGCCACCGTGGAGCGCGTGATGGACTCCGGTGATCTGGAGCGGGAACGCGGCATTACCATTCTGGCTAAGAACACCTCCGTCCGTTACAAGGACTACAAGATTAACATCGTGGATACCCCGGGCCATGCCGATTTCGGCGGCGAGGTAGAGCGTATCCTGAAGATGGTCAACGGCGTTATCCTGCTGGTAGACGCTGCGGAAGGCCCCATGCCCCAGACCCGTTTCGTGCTGCAGAAGGCCCTGGAGCTGGGTCACAAGGTCATCGTTGCCGTGAACAAGATCGACAAGCCCGATGCCCGTATCCATGAGGTCATGGACGAGGTTCTGGAGCTGCTGCTGGATCTGGATGCAACCGACGATCAGTTCAACTCTCCCACGGTTTTCTGCTCCGGCAGACAGGGTACCGCATCCTACAGCCCCGATGAGGCAGGCACCGACCTGACTCCCCTGTTTGAGACCATCGTCAACTACATCGACCATCCCGTAGGCGATGAGGAAGGTCCCATGCAGCTGCTGGTTTCCTCCATTGATTATAATGAGTATGTGGGCCGTATCGCTGTGGGCCGCGTGGAGCGTGGTACCATCCGGGTCAATCAGGAGGTCATCATCTCCGACTACCACGACGAGACCATCCGGGACAAGGGCAAGGTTGTTGCCCTTTACACTTTCGACGGCCTGGGCAAGACCCCTGTGCAGGAGGCCAAGGCCGGTGAGATCGTGGCTCTGTCCGGTATGTCCGACATCACCATCGGCCGTACCCTCTGCGCTCCCGACTGCGTGGAGCCTCTGCCCTTCGTGAAGATCTCCGATCCCACCATCGAAATGACCTTCGCCGTCAACGATTCTCCCTTCGCAGGCCGTGAGGGCAAGTTCGTTACCTCCCGGAACCTCCGTGACCGGCTGGATAAGGAGCTTCTGAAGGATGTTTCCCTCCATGTCACCGAGCAGGGCACCGATGCCTTCAATGTGGCAGGCCGCGGCGAAATGCACCTGTCCATCCTCATGGAGACCATGAGAAGAGAGGGCTATGAGTTTGCCGTTTCCACCCCCAGAGTTCTGACCAAGGTCATCGACGGTGAAGTCTGCGAGCCCATCGAGCGGATGGTTGCCGACGTGCCCGAAAACTGCACCGGTGCCGTCATCGAGAAGATCGGCAGAAGAAAGGGCGACCTGGTTTCCATGAACCCCATGGGCAGCCGCTACCGCCTGGAGTTCCTGGTTCCCTCCCGTGGCCTCTTCGGCTACCGCAACGAGTTCCTCACCGATACCCGGGGCGAGGGCATCATGTCCTCCATCCTGGATTCCTACGCTCCCATGAAGGGTGAAATTGAGCGCCGTCTCACCGGTTCTCTCATCGCCTTTGAGACCGGCGAAGCCGTTTCCTACGGCCTGTTCAATGCCCAGGAGCGCGGCACCCTGTTCATTGGCGCAGGCACTCCCGTATACGCCGGCATGGTTGTGGGTATCTGCAGCCGCAACGAGGATATGGAAGTCAACGTCTGCAAGCGCAAGCAGCTGACCAACATGCGTGCCGCCGGCTCCGACGAAGCCCTGCGTCTGGTGACTCCCAAGATCATGTCTCTGGAGCAGAGCCTGGAGTTCCTGGCCGACGACGAGATTCTGGAGTGCACCCCCAAGAGTCTGCGCATCCGCAAGCGTGAGCTGGATCACGCCGAGCGTAAGCGTGCCATCAGCAAGAAGCGCAACGCCGAAAATTCTTAAAATCAACTGCCGTCTGAATTTCAGACGGCAGTTTTTTGCGCTTGGCTCCCCCTGCTAGGGGGTGCTGGCAGCGAAGCTGACTGAGAGGGTTCTCACCTTTGCTCTAGTACAATCTAATACAGAACATTGGCACCCTCTCAGTCAAAATCTCGTACCTTGATTTTGCCAGCTCTCCCTAACAGGGAGAGCCAAGGAGAAATTTCTGCCCCATATCTTTACATATTTTCCTGTGGAAAATGCGAAAAATGTATTGACCAAAGGGAGTTTTTCCATTATAATAGCGGAGAATGACCCTCTATGGGGTTTATTATGTGTTGCTGCGGTTCCAATGGAGCTGTTGAGCATAAAGAAAAAATGCAGGAGGTGTATTCCACATGAAGCGTACCTATCAGCCCAGCAAGCGTCACCGTTCCAAGGTGCACGGTTTCCGTCAGAGAATGGCTACTTCCAATGGCCGCAAGGTTCTGGCTCGCCGCAGAGCAAAGGGTCGTGCAGTTCTGTCTGCCTGATTCTGAATTGGCATAAGTGACATGCGTAATATCGCTCATAGCGAAAACGGGAGTCCATGCGGGGCGAATGGGATATTCGCCCCGCGCCCTTTTTATTGAGGCAGGGAGGAATGAAAATGAAATATTCCGCATCCCTGAAGCTGAACCACATTTTTCAGCGGCTGTACCACACCCAGGGCTTTGCCAACGGCTATCTGGTGCTCTATGCCCGGAAAAATAAGCTGGGCAAAAACCGCATCGGCATCACCGTCAGCAAGAAGCTGGGCCATGCCGTGGTGCGCAACCGCGTGCGCCGAAGACTCCGGGAGGTCTATCGACTGAACGAGGAGTGCTTCAAGCCCGGCTGGGATATCGTGGTGGTTGCCCGGACTCGGGCTATCCATTGCAGCTTTACCGATCTGACAAAGGCCTACCTCTCTCTTGCCGCCAAAGCCGGCATTACAAAGGAGCAGGTATGAAGAACTTTCTGCTGAAAGCCATCATCTTCTATCAGAAGGCCGTCTCTCCCTATTTTCCACCCCGCTGTCGCTTTACCCCAACCTGTTCTGCCTATGCTTATGAAGCCATCCGGAAGTATGGCGCTGCCAAGGGTAGTCTACTTGCTCTCTGGCGGCTCCTGCGCTGCAACCCCTTTAACCATGGGGACAGCTACGATCCGGTACCTTGATGATTGAATTGGAGGAATTGCCATGTTTTTGGCGTTTAAACTTTCTGACATTATTACGATTCCCTTCGGCTATGTCATGGACTGGCTGTATCAGCTCACCGGCAACTACGGCTGGACGCTGATCCTCTTCGCCATCGTGGTGAAGCTGGTGCTCTTCCCTGTCTCTGCCAAGAGCAAGAAGAGCATGATGAAGATGTCCCGGGTGCAGCCCCTGGTAAAGGAAATCCAGGAAAAGTATGCCGGTGACCAGCAAAAACAGAATGAAGCCATGCAGAAACTCTATAAAGAGGAAGGCGTGGATATGACCGGCGGCTGCCTGTGGAGCTTTATCCCTCTGCTGATCCTGCTGCCCCTGTATACCGTTGTCCGTCAGCCCATCGTTTACATGCTGCACGAGACTCTGGAAAATGCCAATGTGATCGTGGAAGCCATCAAGACCGCTCTGCCCGATCTCTTCGGCAAGAACACCTTCTACCATCAGATGGTGGCCGCTGCCCACATCCCCGAAATGGCAGAAGCCGTGAAGGCTGCCCTGCCCTCCGTGTCCCAGAACACCCTGAACGGCGTGAACTTCAGCTTCCTGGGTATCGATCTGGGCGCTATCCCCGTATTCAATATTTTCTCCTGGACCAAGTATGACTGGGCAAACATCGGCCTGTTCCTGCTGCCTGTGTTCTCCGCAGGCTCCAACGTGCTGAGCATGTGGATCATGAACAAGCTGAATAACTCCGTTATCACCGACGAGAACGGCCTGCAGGATGAAGAGACTGCAAAGAATTCTCAGACTTCCCAGAGCAACCAGATGATGATGTACATGATGCCCCTCATGACTCTGTGGATCGGCTACTCCATGCCCGGCGCACTGAGCCTTTACTGGCTGATCCAGGGCGTTGTTTCCATCGTGCAGGATGTCTACCTGACCAAGCATTACCGCAAGATCTATGATGCTGAGGATGCCGTCCGTCAGGAGAGAATGCGCAAGCGCCTGCAGGAGGAAGAGGAGAAGGAACGCGTCCGTGCCGAGCGCCGCGCTGCCAACCCCGACGGCATCACTTCCAACACCAGCAAGAAGAAGCTGGAAAAGCAGCAGGCTCTGGCTGAGGAAGCCGCTAAGGCTGCCGCTGCCCGGGAATATGCCGTGAAGAAGGGCACTCTCAGCGAGGAAGAGAATGGCGAAAGCGCTGTGCTTTCCGGCATTCCCGAGCGTCCTTACTGCAAGGGTCGTGCCTACAACCCCAACCGTTACAAGCATCCGGAGGAATAATTCATGGAAAAAAGTATTGTTGCTACCGGCAAAACCATTGATGCTGCCATCGAGGCAGCGCTGAACCAGCTGGGTCTGGACCGCGACAGCGTCACGGTGCAGGTGCTGGCCCAGGCAAAGGCCGGTTTTCTGGGCTTCGGTAAGACTGATGCAAAGGTCCAGGTGACCTTTGAGGTCCCCGATCCCAAGCCTGAGGAAGTGAAGAAGGAAGCTCCCAAATCCGCTCTTGGTTCCGCTTCCCGTTCTAAGCCCAAGGTCACTGCTCCCGTAAAAAAGGAAGAGCCTGCTGCCCCCAAGGCAGAGCCCAAGAAGGAAGCTCCCAAGCCCGAGCAGAAGAAGGAAGCTCCCAAGCAGGAGAAGAAGGAAACCGCTCCCAAGGCACCCAAGGCTCCCAGAGAGCCCAAGCCTGCAGCTCCCAAGGAGCCCAAGGTTTATGCTCCCGCCGCCCCCGGCAGCGTGGAGGAGCAGATCGAGGTGTTCCTGAAGGGCCTCATGGAGCACATGGGTTCTTCCGCTGTGCCCCATGCCGAGAAGGTGGATGACAACACCTATCATGTGGAGCTCACCGGCGAGGATCTGGGATTCCTCATCGGCCATCGGGGCGATACCCTGGATGCCATGCAGCATTTGGCAAACTACGCCGTGGGACGCAATGTGGAGGGCCACATCCGCATCAATGTGGATGCCGAGGACTACCGCCGCAAGCGTGAGGAAGGCCTGAGCCGCTATGCCCGCAAGAAGGCACAGCAGGTGCTGAAGGCTCGCCGCCGCACCACTCTGGAGCCCATGAATGCCTACGAGCGCCATGTGATCCATGCCACCCTGCAGCATATGGAGAACATCACCACCCACTCCACCGGCACCGAACCCAACCGCCGCGTGGTCATCGAGTATATCCGGTAATACAAACGCCATCCGAAATTGCTTCGGATGGCGTTTTTTAAGCTATGCAATATCGTAGGGGCGAGCATTGCTCGCCTGCAAAGCCGTTCGGTTTGTATAGCAGTACAAAACGACGCAAGCAGCCAAAGAGACCTCGTCATTGCGAGCCGGTTTGCGAACTGGTTTGCAATGACCGCATTATACGCAATCAATCCTTCTCCGTATCAAAAATTTTGATATCCACACCGGCGGGATTGCTGTGTCCCTCTGCCCGGAAGTGCATACCCTGCAGGTAAGGACGCAGCACCGGGCTGTCCGTCCGGAGGGTAGGCCATGCCTCAAAGGGCTTGGGGGCGTGATTCCGCTCAAAATATCCGTGGTTTTCAACGAAGATGTGGCAGGGATTGCCCTCGTTGTCGGTGCCCTCCAGCATGTACTGCGCCAGCATATGCCGTACACCGGCGGGATTCGTTACCTGCACATCAGCAGCACCGGCCATGACCTTACCGGTAAAGATCTCGCCCTCAACTGTGCCGCCGAAGGGGATGATTTTCACCTTGCCGTCGGGCATGATCATTTCGGGGCAGTTGCTGCGGTCGATGGTTACATGGATGATCATAATAGGACTTGCCATAAAAGTTCCCTCTTTTCAGTAAAAATGCAGAATAAAAAATTGGGTCATTGCGCGCAATGACCCAATAAAATTAACCCTTGATGGTGCCGTCGGGATTGAAGAGGGGCAGCTTCTCCAGGTAGATGATGTCGGGACGCTCCTGAGCGTCGCCCTCGGCCAGAATGGCCATTTTGCCTACGATGTTGCCGCCGGCCTTCTCGACCAGAGCTTCCAGGGCGGCCAGGCTCGCGCCGGTGGAAATGACATCGTCCACGATGAGGATGCGCTTGCCCTTCATGAGCTCGGCATCGGCGGTGTCTAAGTACAGGTGCTGCTCCTTGGCGGTGG
>JAZQQD010000105.1:0-4882 GCA_045628895.1 Faecousia sp. | reverse complement strand
TTTGCTCAGACCCCATAGGGGTCAACTCATGCTGACCCCTAAAGGGGTACTGAGGGTTTGTTATCGCATCACTATTACAGGCAGCCGCTTAAAGCGGCTGTTTGTTTTTGCCCTATTTCTCGCGCTCACCCGTGAACGGGTCTGTGAATTCCTTTATCGACATCTGATCTTTTTCGTAGTCCTCTGCTAGCTGATTCCTGATATATTCCGATACCATTCGCTCATTCTTTCCCACAGTATCCACGAAATATCCTCTGGCTCAGAAATTCCTACTTCCATACTTGTACTTCAGATTTGCATGTCTGTCGAATATCATTAGCGTACTCTTGCTCTTGAGTGTTCCCACAAACTGTGCTATACTCATGTACGGTGGTGTACTTGCCAGCATGTGAATGTGGTCTACACACGCCTCCGCCTCGATGATTTCTACCTTCATCTCATTGCATAGTTTTCGAAAGATTACACCTATATCTTTTCGAAGCGTTTTGTAAATTACTTTCCTTCTGTACTTCGGTGCAAATACAATGTGATATTCACATCGATAACTTGAATGTGCTGTATGTTTTACCTCGTTTTTCATTGTTTAAAACCTCCTTGTTACTTCGTCGTGATGCGGTCGCCAAACCATCACTATCGTAACTTGGAGGTTTTATTTTGCCAAGGCTCTTTTATCTACCCCTGGCAGAACCAGGGGTTTCGTTAGGCCTAAAGGCACTAACTAAAAAGCAGCCTGCGCGAAATTGCACAGGCTGCTTTACTGCATTACATATCAGAACAGGCGGAATACCTGCTCCACGGCGAGGGTCATGTTGTTTCTCGCGGTGGCAGGATCCATGGCATCGTCCAGTGTGCACACGCCGCGAACAATGGGAAAGAATGCGTCGATGCCGGCGTCGTTGCAGGGCAGGCAGTCGGCAGTCAAGCTGCCGGCAAAGGCCAACACCTTGGCACCGTACTGTTTGGCAAGCCGTGCAACACCCACGGGCACCTTGCCGTTGGCGGTCTGACCATCCAGGCGGCCTTCACCGGTGATGACAAAATCCGCAGAGCGCACTTCCTGCTCCAGCCCAATGGCGTTCAGCACGATGGAAATACCGGGGCGCAGCTCCACATTGGGCACATAGCTCAGGAAGGCAAAGCCCAGTCCGCCGGATGCGCCGGTGCCGGGTACCTCGCTGTTGTCCTTGCACAGGAACTGGGTGGTCTTATCGGCAAAATGACGCATCATCTCGTCCATGCTCTGGCGCTCTTCCGCCTTCACACCCTTCTGGGGGCCGTAGATGTACACGCAGCCGGTCTCACCGCACAGGGGGTTGACCACGTCGCAGGCGATCTGGAAATGGCACTCCTGCAGCTCGGCAGGCACATTTGCTGCCTTGATTTCGGCGATTTTTGCCAGGCTCTCGAACACGGGAGGCAGTTTTTCGCCCTTTTCATCCAAAAATTCATAGCCCAGGGCAGTCAGCATACCAATACCGCCCTCGGTGGTGGCACTGCCGCCGATGCCGATTATGAAATCCCGGCAACCATTCTTAACGGCATCGAGGATCATCTCGCCCACGCCGACGGAAGTTGCCTTCCAGGGATTCAGATCCCGGCGATCCACCAGAATGATGCCGGCGGCTTCGGCCATTTCCATGACGGCGGTTTTGCCGTCACCCAGGATGCCGTAGCGTGCCACTGTGGGCAGACCCATGGGGCCGGTAACGGTGACCTGACGGTACTGACCGCCTAGGCCTTCCACCAGTGCTTCGGTGGTGCCTTCGCCACCGTCAGCCAGGGGCTTCACCACGATCTGAGGCACTTCCCTGCCCTTGTATGCCCGGACAATGCCTGCTTCCGCTGCTCTGCCGGCTTCCATAGAGCTCATGCTACCCTTAAAAGAATCGATTGCAATGACTACTTTCATCTTTTTAGCCCCTCCATGTAGTTCATCATGGCATTCGCCGCTTTCTTGGCTTCCTCCACGGCATGCACCACCGTTTTGGAGCCGTGCACCACATCACCGGCGGCGAACACGCCTTCTCTTGTGGTCATGTTGTTTTCGTCCACCACCAGCAATCCGCCGGTACCGCCCTCCAGACCCTTGGTGGTCAGGATCAGCTTGTTCTTGGGGCCCTGGCTCACGGCAATGATGGTGGAATCCGCATAGGTCTGCTCCTCGCCGTCCTCGTAACCCACGACCTTGTCGTTCTCATCCAGAATGGAGGTGCGGAACACCGGGCCATCCTTGGTGATGCGCCAGATTGCCTTGCCGAACACCAACTCCGCGCCATCCAACTGGGCGTATGCGGTCTCGTGGTCGCTGGCAGCGATCTTCTTGCCGCGGGCGTAGAGTTTTACCTCCTGCGCACCGTTGCGAAGCGCCGTCCGCGCCACATCCATGGCAACATTGCCCATGCCGATGACAGCAACCTTCTGTCCGATGTCATAGGCAGTGGGGTTGGACAGGTAGGAAATGCCGAAATGCACATTGGCAAGGCTCTCGCCCTCGATGCCCAAGGTTTTCGGCCGCCATACACCCGTGCCAACGAACACGGCGGCATAGCCGTCCCGGAACAGGTTCTCAATGCGCAGGGCACCGCCCAGCACCGTGTTGGGGCGGATCTGAATGCCCATTTCCAGCAGCTTCTTTTTGTAGCGGGTCAACACCGTCTTTGGCAGACGGAATTCAGGGATGCCGTACTGCAGCATACCGCCGATCTTATCCCGCTCTTCAAATATTGTAACATCATATCCGTTTTTTGCAAGCATAATTGCAACGGTCATGCCTGCCGGGCCGCTGCCGATAACTGCAGCCATCTGTCCCTTCTTTTCCACCTGGGGCATAGGCATACGATCCAGATAGGTATCAGAGATGAACTTTTCTATCTCATAGAACTGGATGGCGTGACCCTTTCTGCCCAGTACGCAGCCTCCTGCGCACTGGCTCTGATGGTCGCACACCGTGGCGCAGACCACGCTCATGGGGTTGTTCTCAAAGAGCTTTTCGCCAGCCTCCATAATGCGGTTTTCCCGGAACAAAGAAATGATCTGCGGGATCTGGGTGTGTACCGGACAACCTTGCATGCACATAGGCTTCTTACAGGTCAGACAGCGATTGGCTTCTTCAATAATATGAACACTCATGCAAGCCTCCCCGCTTTTTCGCAAAATCAGCGACCGATCTTGATATCGGTCAGGTACTCGTAATACTGGGCGATGGCACTGTGATCCTTATTGCCGCCCTCGTGGTTATGTATCCACTGCAGGATTTCCTGGACGGAAGCGGTCATGGGAACGGGAGCACCGACAGAATGTGCGCAGTCCAGAGCGTTATTCAGATCCTTGATATGAAGGTCGATTTTGAAGCCGGGCTTGTCGTTGCCTTCAATCATCATGGGAGCCTTAGCATCCATAACGGTGGAACCCGCCAGGCCGCCGCGGATCGCCTTGTAGACCAGCTCGGGATCCACACCGGCCTTCTGCGCCAGGGTCATGGCTTCCGCCAGAGCCTGAATATTGCAGGCCACGATGATCTGATTGGCAAGTTTGGTGGTATTACCGGCACCGACTTCGCCGCACAGAACCACGGATGCGCCCATCTTCTCCAGCAGAGGCTTGCAGATATCAAAGGTTTCCTGCTTGCCGCCCACCATGAAGCTCAGGGTGCCATCGATGGCCTTGGGCTCACCGCCGGACACGGGGGCATCCAGCATCTCAATGCACTTTTCATACAGGGCTGCGGCAATTTCCTTGGATGCGATAGGGTTGACGGAGCTCATATCCACAAAGATGCTGCCGGGCTTCATGTGGGATGCCACGCCGTTCTCGCCCAGCATCACCTGCTTGACCTGGGGAGAGTTGGGCAGCATGGTCATGACCACGTCGCAGTTCTCGCCGATCTCCTGCTGGGTGGCAGGTCTGCCGCCGCACAGTGCCAGCTCGTCCATAGGTGCGCGGCTGCGGTTGTTCACCCACACCTCGTAGCCTGCCTTCAGCAGATTCTTTGCCATGGGCTTACCCATAATGCCCAGGCCGATAAAACCAATTCTCATATTTCCATATCCTTTCGTCTCTGCCGCCGGAGCGGTTGTAATTCAGCAATTGCGAAATCAGCAGAATAATACCGATTTACCGTATTTCCCCAGAGAACAGCCGGTTTTTCCACTGAAATCCTTTAGATTGTAGCAAAGAGGTGATTTTCATGCAATTCGCAAAGCGCACAAAAAAACACGTCCTAGTTTTGTCCTTCTTTCTACCATATCAAGGTATGAAATATATCGTTGCAATAATTGCATTTTTTGTTTCATGGCAGCAGAAAATACCACCGAATTCTTTCGAAATTCTCCATTTTCTTTTCTTCCGACGGACAGATTCTTTCTTTAGCTGTAAAGCAGCAGCTTATTTCGTTTTTTCGTTCATTCAGCCCGGTGAATTTGCGTTTTCACCACGAAAAATCCGTCGTTTTATTTCAACATGAAATCAACATTTCACGATTCGCACTCCCATGGTGCAATATCAGAATACTTGCCTATTATTTCAATTTACACCCCTTAATTTTGGTTGTTCTGCGGATTGCAAAACATATTTTCTTTCCTATACTATATTGTTAGCAATTCACAGCAAGCGAATTGCAATCTAAACGAAAACATAAACGGAGGATTTACTTATGAAAATCGGTTTGATCGGTCTGGGCATTATGGGTAAGCCCATGGCAAAGAATATGCTGAAGGCTGGCTACGATCTGATGGTCAGCGACCTGAACAAAGCTGCTGTCGAAGATGTGGTTGCCTGCGGCGCTACCGCTGCTACCAACAAGGAGATCGGCGAGAACTGTGATGTAGTCATGACTATGCTGCCCAACTCCCCCCATGTCAAGAGCGTTATGCTGACCCCCGAG
>JAZQQD010000104.1:0-3102 GCA_045628895.1 Faecousia sp. | reverse complement strand
GATGGGGGACAGGGGAATGCGGCGGGCGATTTCCTCCATCACATCGTAATTTTCGCCAACATTGGGGTCATTGAAGCCGCGGGCCGCGGTGTTTTCCCGATCCTGCTCATAGCCTGCCTTGGCTTCCTGGTCAAAGAGGTAATTGTACCAGTTTGCATCAAAATTCAGCAGCATGCCGCCTTTTTTCAGCACCCGGCACCACTCCCCGTAGGCTTTTTCCGGGTGGGGGAGATTCCAGGTCAGATTTCTTGTGACGATCACATCAAAGCGCTCGTCCGGGAATTCCAGCGCTTCGGCGTTCATTTCCAGAAAATCGATCTTCCCCGCCAGAGCGCCGGCATTGCTTTTTGCCTGTGCGAGCATGGCCGGGGTCAGGTCAATGGCAGTAACATGGTATCCAGATTCTGTCAGAATGATTGCGAAGAAGCCCGGGCCGGTGCCGACCTCCAGAATACGCAGATCGTCCTTTTGCTTATTGGGAAACTGCTCCGAAATCTGCCGATCCATCAGGCTGCGCCAGATCTCCCGGTGTTCGTCCTCCAGCTCTTCCCGATTCTCTGCGGAATAGGTAATGGAGCGCTTCGTCCAGTAATCGCGGTTTTCGGTTAGGATGGTCATAGGTTTTCTCCTGTCTCTGTTTTCCTGAATTTTATCATTTTTTGCAGACTGCAGCAACCCCCCGTGGGGGATATTACCGGAGATAATTCCTCTTTTATCTTCCCGGAGGACTTGTGAGGGGGGGTGTCACATATTAAGATGCCTTCGTCGTACACTGGGCCATAACAGGAAAAATTCATACGGCAACAACGGAATCCGGCAGACCACCCCAACGGATTCTGTTTCCATTTTGCTGCATATGTGGGTAGTGCTGGATGAGCGTTCGTGCGCACAACGCTTGCTGCAATATCATAACCAATGATTATTCAAGAAATGCTTGACATGTGACCAGGTGGTCACTATACTTTGTAGTGACCACTTGGTCACACTCTTATAAGGAGTTCAATCATGGAAATCACGACTAAGGAACGAATTCTGAACGAGGCGCTGGTCAGCTTTGCCGAGAATGGCTATAAAGGAACAAATCTGCGGGATCTTGCCGCACAGCTGGACCTCAGCAAATCCGCATTATATCGGCATTATACCAGCAAGGAAGATATATGGAACGCTCTCATCGAGCAGATGAGCAAGTATTACAAAGCACACTTTGGTTCTATGGAGCATTTGCCGCCTGCGCCGAATTCCTGCGAGGAGCTGATTGCACTTGCGATGGGAATGGTGAATCTCACGATTCATGACGAGCGGATCATTTTGACCAGGAAGGTGCTGCAGATGGAGCAATTCCATGATGCACATGCCAGAAACTTAGCCACGGAGCACTTTCTGTTGGGAACAAAACGCATTTTTGCTGAAGTTTTCCGGCAGATGATCGAAAAGGACATTCTGATTTCTGGTGATCCTGAAATGATGGCACTCGCTTTCACTGCGCCGATCACGGTGCTGATCCACACATGCGATCGGGAACCGGAGAAGGAACCGGAGATCATGCAGGAGATCGAAGGTTTTGTACGGCACTTTATCAACGTATATAAAGCAGGATGAACCGAGGTGCTTTCATGAACAATAAACATCGTGCAGGATGGTTGATCGCTGTTGCCGGAGTACTGGTACTGATTGGAATTGCGTTGCTGCTCCACCTGGTTGTGTTCAACCAAGGCAGCTTTACCGGCAGTCGTGTGAATAATCCAAATAGTTACAGCATCGAGTTTACCATGATGAATTGCCAGGATGAGACGATTTTTCATCTGGAAGAAGGCGATGTGATCGAGGTGGACTATCAGATCAGCAAAGGAAAGCTGAGCTTGTCGATTGGGAAGGAAAACGAAGCGGCCATCTATAGCGGCAATTTTGTGGATCAGGGAAGATTTACGGTCGCTGCTGATAAGACAGGCGCTTACATGATCCGTGTTGATGCACACAAGGCAGCAGGCTATCTGAATATAAAGAAAAATGAATGAATTGGGGGAGGAACATCAATGATCAAGATACAAAAAGCCGATAAAACCAATTTCCGTATGGATTCAATGGATGACTTCTCCCGCAGGCAAACCGTGACGAATGTTTACCGTTGCCGGGATGGTCAGCTCTGTCTGATGTATCAGCCGTTTACCGAAGATTGGTCTGCTGAACGCAAGCGGGAAAAGGCAGCAGAGATTCTAAGCGGAGAGTATATCACTTTCTGCGCTTTTGAGCAGGGGCGGGTTCTGGGCAGCCTCATGCTGATACCGAAGCTGCATGAAAATCGGATGATCGTGGACAGCTTTCATGTATCTGCCGATCAGCGGAGGCAAGGCCTGGGTCGTAAGCTGTTTGAAGCGGCAAAGGAAGAGGCTCGGAAACTGGGCGCTGCTGCCCTGTACATCTCTGCTTGTCCTTCCGAAGAAACAATAAAATTTTATCTGGCCATGGGCTGCCATCCGAGCACGAATCCCATTCCGGAAATGGTCGATGATGAACCGTTGGACATTCAGTTGGAATGTATGCTGGACGAAAAATAAAAGAATTTATGGAGGCGTTGAAAATGAGTATCCAATTAACAGAAATAACGAACAACATGATTTCCTGGGCCATGGAGCATCTGGGAGACAGATGCTATGCAGGCTGGTGCCTGTCGTTCATTGAGGACGCCCTGGAGATTAGCAACGATATTGAGATTTTTGGGGGAGACAGCGCAAAGGAATCCTGCGAAATGTACAGTGATGCACTTCGCACAGGAACCCCGGAAAAAGGCGCATTCGTCTTTTATGACTGCCTGTGCCAGAGCGAGGACGGCCCTGTAAACTGGGGACATTGCGGCATCGCTCTGGAGGATGGAAGGGTGATCCACGCCTGGGACAAAGTGAGAATTGACGATTATCTTGAAATTGAAAAAATGACCGCACTGACCGGTGATCATCCGAGTTATCTCGGCTGGGTGCCTGTGGAAAGAGTGCTGGCGGAAAAGAATCCCTGCGAATAATACGGCGGAATTCCGGACGCCTTTCCGGCTTCCCTGAACGGCAAGGGCGGATACATAGTTTACAATATGTATTACAACGCATAGCT
>JAZQQD010000103.1:0-3033 GCA_045628895.1 Faecousia sp. | reverse complement strand
GGTGTAGCCGTAGCGATGACCGCCGATTTCCTTGCCGTTCAGGCTGACGGTGCAGTTGCGGTATACGCCTTCAAATTCGATGATAACCTTCTTGCCTTCCCACTCGGCGGGAGCAGTGAAAGCTTTTTCATAAGTATAGATACCGCCGGGGAAATAGCCGTGGCCGCCGTCGGAGGAATCTTTGCTCCGCTTTTCCGAGATCATAGCGTCATGGGGAAGGGTGACGGCTTTGCCGCCCAGCATCCAGTTTTCATTAAAAGAGATTTTATGCATCATTTTTTCCTTTCCCGATTACTTTCTCTGACCGAAGAGGACAGCTGCCAGCACCCGGCAGGCGCAGGCCTGCAGCTGTGCCAGAGTGATTTCTTCCTTGCTCAGAGCTTCCAGCACCCGATCCACATCCCGCTGAGAGCCGGGCATGGTCAGGTCGTTGCCAGCCCGGACGCACAGTGCCGGGTCGGAGCAGCCATACTTGAAGGGCTGGTCGGCAGGATCGGTGGTGCCCCAGTCGGTCATGACCAGACCCCGGAAGCCCCACTCACTGCGGAGCACATCGGTGATAAGCTCTTTGTTATTGGCAGCATGGGTGCCGTTGATCAGATTGTAGCTGGTCATCAGGGAGGCGGGATTGGAGCGCCTGACCGCAATCTCGAAGCCCTTCAGATAGATTTCCCGCAGTGCCCGCTCGGAGCAATGGGAATTGGAATGGGTACGGTTGTCCTCCTGGTTGTTCAGCGCAAAATGCTTGATGGTGGTGCCGCAGCCCTTATGGGCCTGCACGCCGAGGGTATCGGCAGCGGCACAGCATCCGGCAACCAGAGGATCCTCGGAGTAGTATTCGAAGTTCCGTCCGCACAGGGGATTCCGATGGATATTCATGCCGGGTGCCAGCCACAGCGTCACGCCGAATTCCTCCATCTCCTCGCCCACAATGTCGCCCGCCTCGGCAATCAGACCCAAATCCCAGGTCTGTGCCAGCAGGGTGGCGATGGGAATGGCGGTGCAGTACTGGTAGTGATCCACAGCATCGGCAGGACGCTCCGGGACAGGCATGCCCAGAAGCTGGGGCAGATCTCCCATTGCGGATTCACCCAGACCGGGAATCAGATTGTTGTTCCCATCGGTGACAAAGCTCTTGTCCAGCCGCAGACCGGCAGGGCCGTCCGCCAGGGAAATATTCAGAACGCCGTGGTTTTCAATCAGATCGGAGGTGGTATCACCGGCTGCACCGGGGCAGGCAGAGGATGCCGCGCCGATGGTGGAATTCTGACCGAAGCCGCCTCTTGCAGAACCGATTACCAGAGCAGCCAGTTCCTCGGGAGTGAGCTGGGCAGTCAGTTCTTCCAGCGTTGCCTTTCCTTCCAGAACCTCCTGCATGGTGATGGCAGTCTCCCGGTCGGTGTGCAGTTCGGCAGGTTCGGCGGCATAGGTAACGACCTCGGTGGCAAGCAGGCCAGCGGGAACAGCAATCACGGGAGCGGCTTCCTTCTCGGCGTTTTCCACCGGATAGGAATAGAACAGGCTGCCGTCCGCAGTCAGGGTCTTCAGCCCGCAGTCAGGCACCAGCTTGTTTGCCAGCTGTTTTGTGACGACGGTTTCCGAAACTTCAACTGCACCGACGATGTGCGTATCTCTGGAATGGCTGCCTACACGGATGAAATACTTGCCGCGTTCCAGCACATACTGCGCCTTTTCCTCATCATAAGAGGCCAGCTCCCGCAGGGGGATGGAAATCGTAAGGGTTTCCGCTGCACCGGGTGCCAGCAGCTTCGTCTTGGCATAACCTGCCAGAACCTGATAGGGCTTGTCCAGCTTGCCCTGAGGCTGGGAAACATAAACCTGCACCGTTTCCTTGCCGGAGTATTGGGTGCCGATATTCTGAACTTCTGCGGTAACCGTTACCGTTTCGCCGTCCAGAGTGCAGCTCTTGCATTTCGTTGCAAAATCGGTATAGGACAGGCCGAAACCGAAGGGATAAGCGGGCGTAACACCGAAGCTGTCAAAATAGCGGTAGCCGACGTAAATTCCCTCGTTGTAATATTCATCGTTCACATCGCCGTTTAAGTAGCTGAAGTTTTCGGCGTTGGGGTAGTCGGCGTAGTTTTCTGCCCATGTGGTGGTCAGATGGCCGCTGGGGGTCACCTTGCCGGTGAGGATGTCTGCCAGAGCACGACCGCCTGCGCAGCCTGCCTGGCTCATCAGCAAAACGGCGCTGATGCCCTTCTGGGCACGCAGGAATTTGGTATCGATAACACCGCCCGCATTGATGACAACAATAGTATGAGCAAAGTGCTCTGTCAGGAACACAAGATTGTCCTTCTCCTGCTGGGACAGCTCGTAATCTCTGCCTGCCAGCTTCCGGTCGGAGCCTTCGCCGGAGGTGCGGCCGATGATATAAACGGCGCAGTCGGGATCCGTATTCTCCAGATCCGCTTCCGTGATCTGCGGTTCATCGGGATCCCGGTAGGGATTGGTCAGTGCTTCATTAACACCAGCCCAGCCCTGTTCCTCGATCGCTTTCTTGAAGCGTGCGAAGAATGCCCACATTTCCACGTCGCAGGCTTTGTCAAACCGATCCATCCAGTCCTTGGTGCCGACTGTAAAACCGGCCTCCTCCAGACCCTGCTCAGCGCTGATGACGGTTCGGGAGTTTACGTCACCGGAGCCGGTGCCGCCCTTCACCGTGCGGCGGGCGCCGCTGCCGAAGAGAGCAAGGGGCTTTGCGCCGGGCTTCATAGGCAGAACGCCGTTGTTGGCCAGCAGAACCATGCCGTCCGCTGCGATTTTGCCGGAGCGAGCCATGTTTCGGATCTCCCGCTGGCTGATTTCCTGTGTGGTCGTCGCATGTATAATAGACATTGTTATCCTCCTGTTTTGTATTCTTCTGAAAACGGCGGTGGATGGATCCACCGCCGTTTGTTCTTTTATTCAGCCTTCTCCTTCTCGGCGAGGGCTTTTCTCATTTCAGCTCTGACCGCAGGAGTAATGGGGTACTTATTCAGAATCAGCACGGAGATGACTGGCAGCACTGCA
>JAZQQD010000102.1:0-11165 GCA_045628895.1 Faecousia sp. | reverse complement strand
AGCGTTTCTGGAGCATTGATAATACGGACATCAACCGCATGTTCCCTGGCTATAACCTGGGCGAAACCACCCAGCGAATCGCGGACGGCATTTTTGATGTGGTCAACAAATACCGCTTCGGCGTTCAGTTCACCTCTTTCTATATGCCCGGAGATTTTCAGCCCCATGTGCTTATGATGCACACCGGATATGAAAACCCGGAAAAGGCAAAGGATTTCGGTCTTCCCTATGTGGTCACTAGAGCGCCCCGGCCCTTTGATACCACAACTCTGAACTACAACTGGCAGATCTGGGAAACCAATGCCTACAGTGTTTATTCCAACACCACCACCCGTATTGATACCGAAAGCGCCGAGATGGTAGCGGACGGAATCGAGCGATTTATGATCTGCAACGGAATTCTGAAGGGAACCCCCACTCCCGCCCCGGAGTGCAGACTGTTCCAGTACGATGACCTTCTTACCATCCGTACAACCCAGGCAGGCCTGTACCATAGTCTGACCTCCTCCAATTCTCATGTGGAAAAGGGACAGGCTCTGGCAGAGATCATCGACCCTTGCACTGGCGATATTCTGGAAACACTGATCAGTCCCGTAAACGGCATCTTATTCTTCCAGCACAACGAACCCCTTATCTACTCCTACACTTCCGCACTCAAGCTGCTGGAGGATTGAATGATTGATATAAAAAGGCGCTGTCTTTGCAAATCTGCAAAGACAGCGGTTTTTATTTTCCGATTTAATTCTTTTTCGTCAGAAGTTTCAGTTCTGCAAAAAGCATAATTGCGGAGAGCACCACGGAGAACACATCGCTCACCGGGAAGGACCACATGATGCCCTTAATACCAAAGAACAGGGGCAAAATGTAGAGGCAGGGAATCATGAACAGGATCTGACGGGACAGAGAAATGACGGTTGCCTTGGTGGGCTTGCCTGTTGCCTGGAAGAACACGGAAGCGGTCATCTGGATACCCATTACGAAAATGAAGAAGGTCATATTCCGCAGACACATAACAGCAAATTCATTATATAGGTCATTCTCCTGGCCAAAAATATTGATGATCTGCTGGGGGAAGCTCTGCAGAATCGCCATACCGCAAAGGCCGACCGTTGTACAGGTAATCACACTGGTAACAACCATTTTCTTCACCCGATCATACTTTCCTGCGCCGTAGTTGAAGGAATAGATGGGCTGAGAGCCGGAGGTAGTGCCCATGATGATGGACATCATGATCTGGTTGATCTTCATGACAATGCCAAACACGGTAATGGGGATATCGGCACCGTACTTGGACAATGCGCCGTATTTGATTGCCTGCTGATTCATAATGATACTCATAACCAGCATTGCGATCTGAGTAACAAAGGAAGAGAAGCCCAGGGAGCAGATGCTGCTGACGCAATCGGGGTGCAGGCCCATATTCTCTCTCTTAAATTCCAGAGACTTCAGCTTCTTCAGATAGGTCAGATTGATGACCATGGTAGCAAACTGGCCCATAATGGTAGCCAGAGCTGCACCGGCTACACCCCAATGCAGAATAAAGATAAAAATGGGGTCAAAGATGATGTTGATTACCGCACCAACCAGCATGCTTCTCATAGTAAATGCAGGGCTGCCGTCATTGCGGATGGCATCGCCCAGCATGATACCCAGGGTGGTCATGGGGATACCGAAAAGATAGATGCGAGCATAAGAAATGGCATAAGGCAGGATGGCATCCGTTGCGCCAAAGAGCCGCAGCATGGGGATCAGGAAAATCTGACCGATGGCAAAAATGGCAAGGCCTGCCACAATGGCCATGGTAAATCCGGTTGCCAGAATCCTGTTTGCCCGTTCTGTATCTCTTCTGCCCAGGCTCAGTCCTACATTGGCAGCGCAGCCAATGGAAATCATCAGAGAAATTGCCAGGGACAGGGTAACAAAGGGGAAGGTAACATTAGTGGCACCGTTACCCAGGTAGCCGACACCCTGGCCGATAAAGATCTGGTCAACCAGATTGTAAATAGAGTTCACCAGCATGGAAACGATCGAAGGCACCGCAAACTTCAGAAGCAATTTGGGAATCGGAAGTGTGCCAAGAACATTTTCTTTTTCCATATTCATTTCCTTTCAATTCTTTTTTCTATATTGTATCATATTCAAAATACAGGTTCAAGGTCTTTGCATGCCGAAAAAAATGCCGTATTCCGATGGGAATACGGCATTTTTCACCATTTAAGCATTCATAACAGCTTCCAGGGCCTCTGCCATGGCAGAGGTATCCACCTGCTCCATCTTGCCGCTGTCATAGCTCTCAGCGACCTTAGGATCGATGGGGAGTCTTGCCAGCACGGGCAGACCAAACTGAGCCGCCACTTCATCCAGATGGCTCTTACCGAAGACCTCGATCTTCTTTCCGCAGTCGGGGCACTCCAGATAGCTGTAGTTCTCCACGAAGCCGAGGACCGGAATATGCATCATGTTTGCCATCTTCACTGCCTTGGTAACGATCATAGAAACCAGATCCTGGGGGCTGGTAACAATGATGATGCCGTCAACCGGCAGGCTCTGGAACACAGTCAAAGGCACGTCACCGGTTCCGGGAGGCATATCCACGAACATATAGTCCACATCTTCCCAGATCACATCGGTCCAGAACTGCTTGACAGCGCCGGCAATGACAGGGCCGCGCCAAACCACAGGATCAGTATCGTTATCCAGCAGCAGGGTGATGCTCATGACCTGAATACCGGTCTGAGTCAGGGCAGGATACAGACCATCGTCATTGGCACCCTGGCACTCATTTACGCCAAAAGCCTTGGGGATGGAGGGACCGGTAATATCCGCATCCAGAACGCCGACGCGCTTGCCCTGCTTTGCCATAGCAACAGAGAGCATGGAGGTAACGGTGCTCTTACCAACGCCACCCTTACCGGACACAACGCCGATGACTTTTTTTACAGTAGACTTGGGGTTCAGCTGTGCCAGCAGGCTTTCTGCCTTGCGATCGGCGCAATCGGAACCGCAGGAGGAACAATTTCCGCTACAAGAACTCATGATTCTCGCTCCTTTTATTTATTCTTCAAGTATTATACTGATGGAAATTCACTCTGTCAACCTTCGGACGCAGCTTCCCACTGCTCCATAAGCTCCATCAGAGCCTCTTCCGCAGTTTCCTTTTCCTGCAGAAGTCTTGTCAGTTCCTGATAATCCGCGCCGGAAACCGAGATCTTCTCTTCCAGTTCCGCAACTACCTGCTCCTGTTTTTCGATCTCCCGTTCCAATCGGCGGATGAGTTTCGCGTTTTCCTTATCGTTCTGCTTCGGTTTTTCTTTCTTCTCCTTCGGTGCAGAAACCGGGGCAGGCTTTGCGGCGGCTTCATGCTCCAAAATAGAACGGTATTTCCGGTAATCACACTTAAAGTCCCGAACCTTTCCATCCTCCAGGAGCCAGATCCGTTCCGCAAACTTCTCGATAAAATAACGGTCATGAGAAACAAAGAGCAGCGCGCCCTCGTATTCCTCAATGGCAGCCTCCACCCACTCCCGGGATGCGATATCCAGGTGGTTGGTCGGTTCGTCCAGGATCAGCAGGTTGATGCTCTCATCCATGAGCATGCACAACCGCAAGCGGGACTGCTCACCGCCGGAAAGCTCACACACATGCTTGAATACATCCTCGCCCTGGAACAGGAACTGACCCAGGCGGTCTCTCGCCTCCTGGGGGGAGCAGTTCTTTTCATAGAGCATGGTATCGTAAAGTGTGCGCTCCGGGTGCTCAAAATAAATGATCTGGGGCAGATAGGCCCACTTTACCGTGGGGCCGAATTTCAGCTTGCCCTTAAAATTCTCTTCCTCCAGCAGGCACTTGATAAAGGTCGTCTTACCAGTGCCGTTGTCACCCAGCAGAGCGATCCGCTCGCCGCCTTCCACCAGCAGCTCTACCCCGGAAAACAGGGTGCGCTCGCCATAGGATTTTTCCACATCCTTCATGGAAAATACCACATCACCGGAAAAATCCCGGGAATTGAAGGAAGCCTTCATGGTCTTTTCCTTGGTGGGACGCTTGGTTTTCTCGATGCGTTCCATACGGTGCTGGATGGACATGGCGCGGCGGTACAAGGTGCGGTTGTTGATACCCCAACCCTTCATCCGCTCCACGGTGTAGCCTAGCTGCTTCAGCTTTGCCTGCTCCTGCTCATACTGCTTCATCTGCAGGTCGAAACGAGCCTGCTTTTCATCGATATAGAAGGAATAGTTTCCGGAGTAGAACTCTCCGTGGCCGTCCACGATTTCAATGATCCGCTGTGCCACCTGGTCCAGGAAGAAGCGGTCATGGGAAATGGTCAGAACCGTGCCCTTGAAGGCCTTGATATAGCCCTCCAGCCATTCCACACTGTTTAGGTCCAGGTGGTTCGTCGGCTCGTCCAGCATGAGGATATCCGTCTTTTCCAACAGCAGTCGGCCCAGATTCATTCTGGTCTTCTCGCCGCCGGAAAGGCTGTCGAAAAGCTGCACCCGCTGCTCGGGAGTGATTCCCAGGCCGTTGCAGATCTTGTCGGTTTCCACATCCATATCATAGCCGCCCTGGGATTCAAAGGCAGCCACCAGTCTGTCATATTCCCGAAGTTCCTCTCCGGAAGCACTTCCCATAGCGTGCTCCAGTTCCTCCATACGGCGCTTCATTTTCATTAAGGGGCGAAATGCCGAACGCAGCACATCCTCCACAGTGTACCCTGCGGGGAAATTAGGAATCTGGGAAATCAGACCAACTTTTTTATTTGGATTTACATATACCGTACCGTCATCGTAGCCAATCTCCCCGGTCAGGATACGGAACAAGGTCGTTTTTCCGCAGCCGTTCCGGCCGAGGATTGCCACCCGCTCCCCTTCCTGGATCTCAAAACTGAGATCCTCCAGCAGGTTTTCTCCGATGACGAAGAATTTTTTTAGGTTTTTAACGGAAATATCTATCATTTTCTTACTCCAAATCCGGGAGGATTTCCATTACTTCCTGCCGGGTATACAAGAGATTCAGCGCATCCAGCAAGGCATTTGCGCTCATGCGCTCCGGGAAATTCAGCTTTTTCTGCAATTTGAGTCTCTTTTCACTACTGTCTTTGCCTCCGGAAAGGCCCCAGTCACAGAGATCCCCTTTTGTGATCTCCCCTCTGGGTTCCCGGGTTTCCCCATCTAGGAAGGTTGCGCCGCATCTTTGCAGACAATCCAGAATCACTTCCGGACGCATCCCCTCTACTCCCAGTTTGCCTTCCCTGCCGGGAGCAGTTTTTCTTTTTTCTTTTCCGTAAATATCCGGAATATAGGCATGTTTCAGGTATTTCCCAGGAATAAAGCTCTTAATAAAGCTGCGAATTACCAGTCCCGCGCCGTCAGAATCCGTAAATACGATGAGGCCCTGCTTTTCTGCAACGCGCTGCAGGAGCATCCGATTTTCTTTATCCTTGCGGATTCCGAAGCCATGGGTCTCGATGATTTTCGCATCCACGATCTGGGACAGGGTATTTTTATCATATCGGCCCTCTACAACAATGGCCTCTTGAATTTTAACCATTTCTTGCCTCCTGGGAAAGCTGCAGCACCAGCATTTCCAAAAGTCTGGGCTGATCATCATAGGAGGTCTTCATTTTATAGTCGGTCTCCAGCACCAGTCTGGCGGCCTCGGCATAAAACCGTGCCGAAAAACGTCGGGCAGAATCCATGGTTTTTCGGGCAGCATAATCGGACATTCCGCACAGGCGCATCAGATCCTGCCCGGTTTTTCCCTGGTCGGAAAGGACTCTTGCGGTTCCCATCCGGCGGAAGTGCATTCCGATAGCACCAAGGATTGCAATGGGCTCCTGCTGCATTTTCAGAAGCTGCTGCAGCTTTAAGAGCGCTGCGTCAAATCTTCCCTGCCCCATAAAATCCGTCATCTGGAATACCACCGCATCCAGTACCGGCTCCGTCACTGCATCGATATCCTGGCGGACAATTTCCTCCGCCCCGGAATAGGCACAGATTTTCTGAATCTCGCCGGAAAGCGCAGTCATGGTGCCGCCGGTGAGTTCCAGGAGATAAATGCAGAGATCCGGAGAAATCCGCTTTTTCTGTGCAGCAAAGTGACGGGTAATCCAGGGCACAAGGTCTCTCTGCTCCTGCTTGGCAAATTCCACGATAGAGGCATCCTCGAAAACCGCCCACAGCTTCTTCAGCCGCTTATCCGGCTTCCAGGCAACCGTATCATAGGTCAGCACCACGGTGCAGTAATCCGGGATATCCGAAAGAACAGAAATCACCTTTTCCCGGTCACTCTCGTTCATTTTGAAGAAATCAATCTCATCCACCTGCACAAGAGTACTCTCCGCCATCATAGGCAGATTTTCCACAGCATCGGCAAAGGTGCGAAGGTCAAAGGTCTCCTGAGTCAGACGATGATAGTTAAAGGTCTCCGTTACGGGATCCAGGAGTTTCTTCCGCATTTGCTCCAGATAATACTGCAGCAGGAAGGTTTCTTCCCCATGGAAAACATACAGCCGATCAAAATCTACATTTTTGATGCTCGCCTTTAAACGGGTAAGGGCTGTATTATCCTGTTTTGCCATAGGTCTCACCTCCTGAAAATAATGGTTCCCATTTCGTCTGTTCGATAGATCACGCAGCCGGATGACAAAAGTCTTGCAAGGGTCTCGTCATTCGGATGCCCGTAGGTATTTTCTCCCACGGAAATTACCGCAATTTCCGGGGATGTAGCCGCCAGCAGTTCCGACGAAGTGGAGCTCTGGGCACCATGGTGTCCTGCTACCAGCAATTCCAGTTCCGGCAGTTCCACACGCTCTATCAGCTTCCGTTCTCCGCCCTTCGGCTGATCACCGGTAATGAGTATATCACAATTTTGTGTTTGAAACAAGACACATAAGCTGCTTTCATTGCTGGTTTTGGCATTTTTATTCGCAAAAACAGAAATCTGAAATTCTTCTCCGGTTTCCGTCCAGTCCTCGGAAAGAAGAATCCACCGTGCACTATCTATCGCATCGACAGTTTCCAGGAAGTTCTGGGCATTTCCATATTCTGGCAGGACGATCTTTTCTGTCGATATCCTTTCCAGCAGATACTGTACTCCTCCGCTGTGATCCCGATCGATATGACTGACGATCAAGGCATCCAGCTTATGGATTCCCTGGGAAAGCAGCGTTTCCGCCGCCAAATCCGCAGAAGAGGCATCGCTGCTTCCGCCGCAGTCCACCATAACGGTATGTCCCTTGCTCTGGAGCAGAATACATTGTCCCTGTCCCACATCCAGCACGCTGACCCGACACTCCCCCATCCGGGGTTCCAGCCAGGAGGCTCCAAGACTAAGGAAAAGAAGCAGCACAACGGATATCGCAGCCGTCACATATTTCTTTTTCCACAGCAGGAAAGCGCCGAGTAAGTATGTGATAACCAACCAAAGCGTTATATAAATGCTGGCAGTATACACCGCTGCCAGAGGGATTTTGCTCAAGAGGTCTACGACCCACAAAAAGATACGAATACCCAAACCTGTAACGGCTCCCAAAGCTCTTCCGGCGGGAAACCAGATGACACCGGCCAGGCAGGAAAAGAGCAGTCCGTAAAAGATGACCGTCATGGGCGGCGTCAGAATCAGATTACTGAAAACGCCTACCAGGCTGATGCAGCCAAAATAGTAAGCCGCAAGAGGGGTTGTGAGTACGCCGGCACCAAGGGTCAGAGATACCGCCAGAATGATTCCCTGGCAGAATTTTCTGAACTTTGTTTTCTTTTCCGGCAGGAAATTTTTGAGAAACTCCCGAATTTTCGGAGAAAACAAGGCTATTCCCAGGGTGCCCGAAAAGGAAAGCTGAAAACCGATGGAGGCAATCCGGTAAGGATTCTCCAGCAGCATGAATAGTGCCGCCAGTCCCAGGGCAGTGAGGGCATCAAACCTTCGGCTCCATAGCATCGCCATCAGAAAAACGATCTGCACAATGCTTGCCCGAAGGACAGATGGAGTCAGTCCGATCATCCAGGAAAACAGGACGGTAACAGGGACACCCACCAGTACCAACAGTAGTCGGTTTCTTCCGGTCACCAAAGAAATCAGTAAAAAGAGAATGGAGATGTGCATACCGGAAACCGCCACCATATGACGGACACCGGCAATGCGAAGAGACAAGTCCGTAGCATGATCCAGCTCATAAGTGTCTCCCAGCAGCAGGCCGAAGGCAAAGGGCTGGGCATCCTCTGGAATCACTGATCGCAGGATTTCCTCACAGCGATGCCGAAGTTCCGCACCATAGTATTTCAGGGGTACACGCTCTGCTTTTAGGATTTCAACATCTCCGTTTTGGGTCGCTGTAAGGAAAATCCCCTTTGCCTTTTGGGCAGGATAAGAAGCCGAAAAACGGAAGCTGCCCTCGATTCTGTCACCGGGCCCCAGGGAAACAGTATCCCGTAGATAAACCCGGACATAGGCTGTTTTTCCTTCAAGCTCCATTTCACCTTCGCAGGCACTGCCGTAAGCTGTTTCCCAGGAATAGTCACGACAGGTGATCTGACAAGGCCCCTCCGGCACGATATTGCTCTGTACCGCGGTGCTTTCATAATACCCGCAATAGGCCATTCCTACGCTGAGACCGAGGAAGAGAATCAGCGCAGAAAGAGTCCACTTTTTCCGCAGGAAAAGGGATAAAATCCCGGAAAACACGGCAAATGCCGCAAAAATCCAGATGATCTGTACAGGCAATGCCAAAAGGATTCTGCCTGCACAGGACGCAGCAAAGCCCAAGGCAAACAAGAACAGAATGCGCATAATCTCACCTCCAAAAAAAGCGATACCTGATAACACTCAAGTACCGCTCACAATTCATCTCTTTTGGATTGGTTATCGTACAACTTACCAGCATTACAAAATGCTAGTCACGGAAATCAAACAATTCCTTAGGTGTAATCCCCAACACCTCGCAAAGCTTGAAAACGACATCAAAGGACACGCCAACATTTCCTAGTTCAATAGCACTGATATGACTGCGATCAATCTCAACCAGTTCTGCTAACTGCAACTGCGTCAATTTTTTCCGTTTGCGGTAATAAACCACATTCAGTCCAAATTTCTCATATAAACCTTTATATTCCGCTTTCATGCAGCTCACCTCTTCTGTATATTTTAGTGTTAGCATAACAGAATAGAAACCTTGTATTACAAGCATTGCGCTATTGTAACAAGTCATTTGTTGAACAAACATTGTTTTATTGACAGCAATTCCTATCTTAGCACTATTTTTATTCCAGAATATGAGAATATCTCACGAAAAAATATAAGAGAAAACAACACAAAAAATGCCGTCATTCCGAGCCAGTGTGCACACTGGCGTGGGAATCGCAGTTAAGTACCAAGTTGGTTCCATACCTGCGATTGCCACACCAGTGACATCGGTCACTGGTTCGCAATGACGGTTGTATTTTTTGATCAGGCATATTTTATAAAGCATTTCCTTTATAAAATAGCCCCTATTTTTAGTTCAGCTTACCGGAAACGAAGGTCTCGACCTGGCTCAGAGCCTCATCAACCTTCTCGGCATCCTTACCGCCGCCCATAGCGGAATCAGGCTTGCCGCCGCCCTTGCCGCCGACAATGGGAGCGATGTTCTTAATGATATCGCCGGCCTTGATGCCCTTAGCGATGGCATCCTTGCCGCAGACAGCCAGCAGAGTCAGCTTCTCGCCAACCAGAGCCAGTACAGCAACCACAGAAGCATCCTTGTCACGCATGACATCGCCCATCTGGCGCAGAGTATCGGCATCGCCGGAAGTCAGTTTCGTGGTAACCACATGGACACCGGAAACCTCCTTGGCATTCTGCAGCAGAGCATTGACGCTGCCGACGGACTCCTTGGCCTTGTACTGCTCGATCACGCGCTTCTGCTCCTTGATTTCCTCCTGCAGCTGTGCAATCTTTGCGCAGAGAGCATCGGGAGCAGTCTTGACCATAGCAGCAGCTTCCTTCAGTTTCATATTGTCAGAAACAGCATTCTTGAGTGCTTCCAGACCCACAACTGCCTCGATACGGCGGACACCGGAAGCAACGGAGCCTTCGCTGACCAGACGGAAGGAACCAACCTTTGCGGTGTTATCCAGGTGGGTACCGCCGCAGAACTCCATAGACACATCGCCCATTTCTACCACGCGGACGGTATCGCCATACTTTTCGCCAAACATAGCAATAGCGCCCTTCTTGTTGGCTTCCTCAATGGGCAGAACCTCGGTAACAATGCTGTGGCCTTCCAGCACCCAGGTATTCACCAGGGCTTCGATCTGGGCCAGAGCATCGGAGGTGATACCCTCGAAGTGAGTGAAGTCGAAACGCAGACGATCGGGCTCTACCAGAGAACCTGCCTGATGGACATGGTCGCCCAGAACCTTCTTCAGAGCGGAATCCAGCAGATGGGTTGCAGAGTGGGCACGACGGATTGCATTGCGGCGGGTCACGTCGATGGATGCGGTAACGGTATCGCCCAGCTTCAGTTCGCCGGACAGGAGCTTACCGGTGTGCATGAATTTGCCGCCCTTGTTCTTGGAAACGGAAGTGACCTCAAACTTGGCATCACCCATGGTGAGGACACCGGTATCGCCGATCTGGCCGCCCATTTCTGCATAGAAAGGAGTCTTGTCCAGCACGACGATGCCTTCCACGCCGGGCATCATATCCTCGGCCTGCTCGCCCTCTACCACGATGGCAAGAACCTTGCCCTCAGCGGTATCGTTGTCATAGCCGACAAACTCGGTCTCAGGAACGTTCTTGCCGAACTCCACACCGGCCCAGCCCAGGTCGCCCAGAGCCTTGCGCGCCTCGCGGGCGCGGACCTTCTGCTCCTGCATCTCCTTCTGATAGCCCTCTTCGTCCACGGTCAGGCCCTCGTCGGCGGCCATCTCGATGGTCAGGTCGATGGGGAAGCCGTAGGTGTCGTACAGCTTGAAGGCATCGGCGCCGGAGAAAACGGTCTCGCCCTTGGCCTTGTGGCCGGCCAGCATCTCGGCGAAGATCTTCATGCCGCCGTCGATGGTGCGGGCAAAGTTCTCCTCCTCGGTGCGCACGACCGTGGTGATGTACTGCTGCTTCTCGCGCAGGGCCTTATACTCACACTCGTTCTCGTGGATAACGGTGTCCACCACCTGATAGAGGAAGGGCTC
>JAZQQD010000101.1:0-20203 GCA_045628895.1 Faecousia sp. | reverse complement strand
CACGACCCACTCGGAAACGTACTTCACCATCTCGGCTACGGCAACGTCTGCACCAACGCAGAACAGTTCGCCGACACCGTGGATGCCCTCGTCAGTATCGATACGGACGAAGTTGAAGTTACGGAACTGGGTGGTATGGGTAGAATAGGTAGTTACAGCAGTAATTTTCATTTCGTAATCCTTTCACATATCGCGTTATGCAGGGCAGAACGCAGACATTACCACACAGGATAGATCAGGTTGACGGAAATCAGGATAGCAATGTTGCGGATGACGAACAGAGGCAGCATGGGCAGGAAGACTTCCTTCAGGGTGTGCTTGCCAGCGCCGAATGCGATTGCAACAGAGGGAGAGGACATGGGGGTCAGCATAGCGCCGGTGGTTGCGCAGGAGATAGCCAGAACCATACCGCGGGGATCCATGCCGATGGTCATAGCGGTAACGATAGCCAGAGGAATCAGCACGTTGTAGGTAGCGGTGTTGGACATCAGCTGAGTCAGGATAGCACCGACGGCCAGGAAAGCGACCAGAACCATCAGAGGAGTGGGGTTGCCGCCCAGCATATTCACGATGAAGTTGCCCAGCACTTCTGCTGCGCCGGTCTGCTGCATTGCAGTACCCAGGCAGAGGACACCGGCCATCATCAGAACGGAATCCAGGTTGATGGAAGCCTTGACTTCCTTCATGTTCATGCAGCCGGTGAGGCCCAGCAACAGGTCGCCGATCAGAGGAACGATGTACATGGGGAAGGGCAGATACTGACCGAAGATCATGCCCAGCATGACCAGAGCAAAGATAACGAAGATGATCTTCTCGTGTACGGGATCGCAGGCGGGGCCGTCCTTGCGCTCCTTGATGGAGCCGGTGTCGATCTCGCGCTTGGGGAACTTCTTCCAGGCATAGAAAGCCAGGTAAATGAAGGTCACAGCTGCGGGCAGGATCATGGAAATGGACTTATCGAAGATGCCCAGCTTGAAAGCCTCAGCACCGTTGGCCTCCAGCAGAGCGTTGGCGGTGATGTAGTAGGTCAGGCCGGAGCCGAAGGGGATCAGGGACTGGCAGCCATGGGACATGACAGAGCCGGGGTACAGCAGCTGAGAAGCGGATACAGGGCTATCCTCGCCCAGAGCGCCGCACAGGGGCATCAGCATGGCGATAACAGCCAGAGGAGAAACAAACTGGGTCAGCAGGGTAACGCCGGCAAAGTACATAACGGCAACGCCGGTGCCTTTGCCGCCGCGCTTCAGGATGAAGTCACGGACGGTGGCAACCAGAGAAGTCTTCTGCAGGGCACCCGCTATGACGAACATCGAGGCGAACATGATAACGTTGTTGGAGGCGAAGTTTGCGAAGGCATCCTTGAAGCTCAGAACACCGGTTGCACAGAACACGGTGGAAATGAACATACCAATGAAGCCAAAGTTAAACTTGCCGCTCAGGAACATGATGATGATGGCTACGATCATCACAAGAACGATAACGAGTTGGGCACTCATAACTTTTTCTCTTCTTTCTATTTTTTTGTTTTTTCACGTTTTGGAGATTCTTACCGGTAAAATCATCCTCTTTTTGCATTATAATACACAATTTTCCCGTTGACAAACAGGTTTTAACTATATAATATATAAGCAAAAGTTATTTTAAACTTTTGCTTATATATTATCACAGTATAAGAGAAATTTATTTGAGGTGATTCTTATGGATCTTGTCGGCCCGCAGTACATTACAGCCCTGTCCCAGGCAGGCTCGATTACCGGCGCAGCCAAGCAGTTGGGCGTATCCCAGCCCGCCATCAGCAACTGGCTGAACAATATTGAAAAGCAGCTGGGCACCCCCCTGGTGATCCGCTCCCGGCGGCAGCTGATTCTGACCCCCGCAGGCAGCCTCTATCTGGAAGGTGCAAAAAAGATGCTGGAGATTCGCAGCGAGACCTACCGGGCCATCAGCGCCATCAGCGGCAGCCGGAAAAAGGTCATCCGTCTCACCGGCACCCCCAACGGCGGCGCAAATCTCTTTGCCAGTCTGTTTCAGGCCTTCCAGGCCAAATATCCCTCCGTTTCCCTGCAGTTCATCGAGGCCTACAACCGGCAATCCATCGAAATGGTGGAGGACGGCAGAGTGGACTTTGCCATGGCCAGTTCCCTAAACTACGACCGCCCCGGCCTGCAGTACCTGCTGAACGGGAAATCTGAGCTGGTGCTCATGGTTCCCTACGGCTTTCCCACTGCCTATGACGCAGAAAGCCTGAAAAAAGGGGACGACCTGCCCATTGCGGATTTTTCCAAGCTTTCGGGACTGCCCTTCATTATGCCGGACGATGATATGTCCTACACACGGGGACTTCACGCTCTCTTCAATCAGATTGGCTACGAGCCCAATGTGATCTTCCAGAGCGGAAATGTGCGGATTATCTACAACATGGTAAAAAGCGGCGCCGGCATCGCGGTTCTGCCCCGGCGGCTCTTCTCCCCCATTGACCAGGTATCCCTCTTCTCCCTGGAGCCCAAGCTCATCAATCATTCCGTAATGATCTTCAAGGCAGGAAAAAAGCTGACGGAGGAAGAGGAATTCATCGTGGGCTTTTTAAACGGAAAGCCCAAGTCCGAGTGGGAAATCCACACCACGTAGGAGGCACAGCATGGATGTTCGACAACTGGAATATCTGCTGACGATCTCCCGGGAAGGCAGCCTGTCGGCAGCCGCGGAGATAATTCACATCTCCCAAAGCGCCCTGAGCCAGAGTCTGCAGAAAATTGAAAAGCAGCTGGGTACCCCGCTGTTCCACCGGACAGACAAAAAAATGATCCCCACAGAAGCCGGCCGCCTCTATCTGGAGGGAGCCAAGGCTCTGGTGGAAATCAAACAGAACACCTATGAAAAGATCGACGATCTCGTACACCGGAAGAAAAACGCCCTGTCCATCGCCCTGTGCCCCCAGGTCTACCAGCATTCCGGCCAGGAGATCCTGGCCCGGCTGCAGGATGTCTTCGGACCGGGTAATATCCAGTTTTCAGAGCTGAGTTCCGACGTTGCCCGGGAATACCTGGCAAACGATTTTCTGGATGCGGCAGTGCTCTGCCACCGGGGAAAGCCGGAGAGTCTGCTCACCATTCACACACTCTACGAAGAAGAGACCGTGCTGGCAGTGCCCGATGACATGGCCTGGGAGGGAACCGCCGTGGATCCCAACGCCCTGCGCAAGGTTCCTTTTGCCTCTATCCGGAAGGACAGCTATATGTATTTTCTGATGGATTCCCTGTTTTCCGATCCCGCCTTCACCGCCCACATCGATTATCAGGTGGAAAGCCTGCAGAATATCCGCACCCTTGTGGAAGACGGCTATGCCGCCGCCTTTGTCCCCGGAAAGATCGCCCAGATTCTCCGGGACTGCCGGATCTACCAATGGCACACCCGGCCAAGCTATGAGGTCGCCCTTGCTATTCCGAAATACACCGGAAAGAAAAATGAGCTGCTGCAGGTACAGAAAATACTCACGGAACTGCTGAAAAAGCAGTCTGCTGAATGACGGAAGTAACCAAAATGCCCCCGGAAGTCATCTTCCGGGGGCATTCCTTATTTCAGAAACGTCTTATAGTCCTCGTAGTTTTTCTTCAGCAGGTTGGGGGTATCCAGGCCGTAGGGGCATTTGGACTTGCACTTGCCGCAGTTCAGGCAGCCCTCGATCTTCTTCATCTTGGCCTGGCCTTCCTCGCTGAGAAGACCCGCCGTGGGAGACCGGCGCAGCAGCAGGGACATCCGGGCGCAGGTATTGATCTCGATGCGGGCGGGACAGGGCATGCAGTAGCCGCAGCCACGGCAGAAATCGCCCCGGAGCTCCTGGCGCTCCTTTGCGATATAGGCAAGGCGCTCCTCCGTCAGAGCAGGAGGATTGTCGATGTAGGACAGGAATTCCTCCAGCTCGCTCTCCCGCTGGATGCCCCAGATGGGAGCCACCGGGAACTGGGCCAGGTAAGCATAAGCCACATCGGAATGGGTGATAAGGCCGCCGGCCAGAGCCTTCATGCAGATAAAGCCCATATCGGCATCATGACATTTGCGCACCAGCGCCTCATCCTTCTCGCTGGCCAGATAGGAAAAGGGGAACTGGAGGGTCTCATAAAGGCCGGACTCGATGGCTTCCTCCGCCACCGTCAGACGGTGGTTGGTGATGCCGATGTGCCGAATGAGTCCCTGCTCCTTGGCCTCCAGCATGGCTTCATACAGTCCGGTGCCGTCCCCGGGCTTGGGGCAGAAGGCAGGGTTATGGAACTGGTAAATGTCGATGTAATCCGTCTGCAGCCGGGTAAGACTCTCCCGGAGCTGCTTCCAGAAGCCTTCCACGTCCTTCACCATGGCCTTGGTGGAGATGATGATGTTTTCCCGGACATCATGGAGGGCCAGTCCCAGCTTCTCCTCGCTGTCGGAATAGACATAGGCAGTATCGAAATAGTTGATGCCGCCTTCATAGGCCTTGCGCAGAATCTTCACGGCCTCTTCCTTGCTCACGCGCTGGATGGGCAGAGCGCCGAATCCGTTCTTGCTGACCACCAGACCAGTTTTGCCCAGACGAACAGTTTCCATAAAATCAAGCTCCTTTTCGCTTTTTTCCCATATTATACCAACCCAGCTTTCAAAAGTAAATGCGCAAAAAGCAAAGCCTCACGGCATGTGAGGAAAAACAAAGGATTTACGAATTGAAAACAGAGGGGATATGATGTACAATAAACGGAAGATAACATTCTCTTACAGCAGGAGGTAATACTATGGACTATGTATTTCATTTTACCGGAAAAGGAAACCAGAGTTATGTGATGAAAGACGCCGAGGGCAAGGTTGTTTATGAAGCCGTCTGCGAGAAAATGACGCTCTTCCGGGATACCCCTTTCCTGTTCCGTGATTCCGCTGCCGGCACGGAGACCGAGAAAATGATCGGTCACAGCAAGAGTTTTTCTCTGGGTAACGGTCACGGTTTCTATGTCACCATCACCTCCTCCTTTTCGGTGGACGGTGTTCCGGTATGGGATGTGCTCCGGGATATGGGGTACGGCTTCCGATTCCGTCTTCACGGCGCTGCGGCGCATTATGATGTGACGAAGCAGGGCAAGGACATCGGCTTCTGCGAGCTGGCAGGCACCGGAGCCATGGATCCGAAATACAAAGATACCCTGGCAGGTAAGATTCCCACCAACGGCATCTTCCGCGCAGCCTGCGAACCGGAGGAGGCCCCCGGTATGTTTCTGCTGTGTTTCGCCCTGACCAAGACCGAGACCGCAATCGCCAACATGAAGCTTTCCTGAATCAAGTAAATGCGCAAAAAAAGCACGCCGCAAGGCGTGCTTTTCATTTGCATAGATGCTTCTTATCCTCTGAGCAGAACCCACATGGCAGGACGGACACCGCCGGTCTTTGAGTTGACATTGACACCGCCCCGGTAGTAGCTGCCGTCGTTATACACGATGGATGCCGTCAGCAGGCTGGAGCCGGGCGTACGGATCCACCACCACTGTCCCAGATCCCGATCCTTCTCCTCCGGGAGATACTGCACGATCTCCGGCTTGCTGAGCAGGAAGACCTTATCCATGGTTCTGGCTCCGCCATTGGTGAAAAAGTCCTCATTGGCGGGGGTCTCGATGCGGGTACTGAGAATATTGCGGCGCTCCTCCGCGCTGAAGGCCTCGGAGAGGAACTCCCTATTCAGCCACTTCCGGAGGCTGGCATTTTCCCAATAGGTGTCGATATACAGCTCCTGATAGGGGCGCTGGGCGGCAATGCCGTCGCAGATCAGCAGGCGCATATTGCCCCGCTCCTCCAGCACCTTCCAGGTCAGTTCTTTCCCCTCAAAGGAGCCGAAGGGCACGGAATTGCCCACGGAAAACTTCCGGAACAGGGCACATTTTTTCAGATAGGAGGCTACTCCTTCCTCATTGGCCATCTGAGAAAACAGGGCCTCTGCCTTCTCCCAATCGTGATTCTGGAAGTATTCCATGGCCTCGGTCATCATATCATTCATGTTTTTGTCCTCATTTCATCAGTTTCCGGACGGTTTTCACCAGCTCGTCCACAATTTCCGGGTCGCCCTCCTGAATGCCTCTTGTCACACAGCCATGAATATGGTTGGACAGCAGTTCCTGATTGAAGCCATCCAGGGCAGATCGCGCCGCGGCAGATTGCTGCAGCAGATCATTGCAGTAGGCATCCTCAGACAGCATCTGCTTCAATCCCCGGATCTGACCTTCGATCCTGCTGAGCCGGGTCATGAGAGATTTTTTCTGTTCCGGGGTGCGGTGGGTCTGCTTTTTCGGTGCATTTTCCATCTTATCACCTCAAATATATACTAGGGGGGAGTATCTAAATCATAGCATAAAATAATAACAAAGTCAACGGGAAATATCTAAAAAAGAGGCAGCTTTCATAGAAAGCTGCCTCAGCGTGGATATATTTGCGTTATACAGCCTCTGCCTGTGCCTTTCTGCTTTTCGCCAGCAGGATCATGGCTGCAGCAAAGGAACAGACCAATGTGCCCAGCACCACACAGAGCACGGGCGTAAAGCTATGGAAGCTGTCAAAGAGGATACCCACCATCAGAGAGGCACCTGCCATCACAGCGCTGTTGACACTGGTATGGATTCCCAGATACCGCTTGCTCTCCTGCTGGCCATAGGCGCCGATGCAGCACCGGGTAACACCCACCACGGACAGTGCATACACGCAGCCATAGAGCAGGGATGCGGCATAGAGCGCCACTTCCTGGCTCTGGGCAAAGATGTAACACAGCAGGGCTGCCACAGTCATGGCCAAGGCAACCATAGTGGCCTTCCATACGCCGATCTTATCGCACAGCATACCATAGAGGAATTTGCTGCCCACGTTGCCGATCATGATCATGGTGGTAAGAGATGCACCGAAGGCCAGAGAATAGCCGATGCTCTGGGCAAACATACTGATATTCACCGCGAAGGTCACACCGATGCAGCCGCCCACCAGCACCAGGCTCACCAGGATCACGGTACCGATGTTGCCGATCTTGCCCTTGGATGCGGTCTTTGCCCGGGTATTGACGGGAGGATTGGGAGCCTCATGCCGGAACATGAGATACAGGCCGGGGATGGTCATGGCCAGCATGACAGCGCCCAGGATCACAATAGCCCATTTCCAGCCCACCACCCCGATGAGCTTTGCGCACAGGGGATTGAACACCGCACCGCCGATGCCGGAGAAAGCCATAGCGATGCCGGTTGCGGTGCCGGCATTTTTCGGGAACCACTGGTTCAGCACCATGGGAACTGCCACATTGCCCACGCAGGATGCCATACCGCACACGACAGCGGAAGCATACCACAGGGGGCCTTCTGCACCCAAAGCCAGCAGCAGGAAACCCAAAACCATCAAAACCTGATTCAGAAGCAGGAATCGAGCCTTATTGGACTTGAAGAAAAAGGCCGTCAACGAGGCAGCAGCCAGGGCGCTGGTAACACTCTTCATGGTGTTATACACCGACACCTTGGACATGGTAAAGCCGAATTCATGGCGGATCTGGGCAAAGAGCACGCCGGTGCAGTTGACCAGCACGCCGATCATAGCGCACTGGAACAGGCAGGCGCCGATGAGTACCGCGATTTGGGCTGAGCTGTATTTTTTCATCTGTTTTCCTCATTTCTGTGGATTTTCTTTCATATTTCTTCTCTATTATAGCACAGAGGAACGGCAAAAGCCAATTCTTTTTCCGTTTTTAATGTCCGCTGCCTGCAACCTTGACCTCCTTGGGGTCATTGTGGACGCAGAACTGATTGATGAGGGGAGGATTGGGATTGGGCTTTCTGGGTGCGGGGACATTGCCCTCCATCTCCTTGCTGCGATGGAGACGGACGCCGCTGCGCTCCAGCGTATCCTGCAGCTTTTTCACATCCACCTCCTGCACCGTGCAGCCATTCTTAATGGCCAGGGCTGCGGCCGTGCCGGCAGCCTGACCGGTGAGGACACAGGCGGGAATGAAGCGCATGATTGCCCAGCCACGGCCGGAAGCGGAAACCATTCTGCCTGCTGCCAGGACGTTAGTCAGCTTATCGGTGATGAGGCCCTCATAGGGATACTCATACACGGTTGCGGGCTGATCCAGAGATGCAATAACGCAGCCAATGGAATGATCGATGGTGTGCTCAGCATCATACTTCAGCTCATCGTTGCCCACCAGGCGACGGGTCATACGGAACTGGGGCAGGAACGGCAGGGTCAGCATGCAGTAATCGGGAGACTGATGCTTCTTGATGAAATCACGGGCCAGGCCACGGGACAGGCGGATGTATTCATTGACACCCTCGGAGGTAGTGCCGTCACAGGTCAGATCCTCCTTCTCGTCCCCGGCACCGCCGGAGGGAGTCAGACCCAGCCAGCGCAGGGGGGTGGCATGGAGCATGCTGCCCTCTTCGATCCCCTTCTTCATCAGGTTAAAGTCCAGCTCATGGAACCAGTGGGAAACGATGGTCTTCAGGGTCTCGGTTTCGGCACCTGCCCGGTAGACCAGGTCGGCATCGCCGGAGGCATCGATGAACATCTTGGCCATATAGGCAGTACGGCCGGACTTATTCTCCACCACGATGCCCTTGACAGTCTTACCCTCCATGATAGGCTCGGAGAACACGGTATCGAACACCACTTCCACGCCCTCCTGCTCCAGAAATTCGTCCAGCGCAATAACAGCGGCAGGGATATTAAAGTTGGTCATGTAACGGCCGGACTCCACAGGAGCGGTCTCGCCCTGCTTCTTCCAGTCGGCAGGCAGGTTGTCATAGCTGTACTTGATGCAGACGTGGAGCAGCTCTTCTGCCAGGCCTCCATAGACCTTATGGCCGTTGCCGTCGTCAATGGGCAGATAGACGCAGACATGGCCGGCAGTGGCCAGACCGCCCAGCACGATGGTCTTCTCGATCAGAGTGACCTTCATGCCCTCACGGGCAGCAGCAACAGCTGCAGCAACACCTGCCACACCGCCGCCTACCACGATGACATCGGTCTGACGCACCACAGGAATCTCTTTCTCGGGCAGTTTTACAACGTTCATATTCCGTCCCCCAGTTTTCTTTTTCTTTTATTCTACCGCCAAAATCTCTTATATGCAATCCTTCTTTCTTCCGGCATTGCTTTTTACTGGTTTCCGGGCTACAATAGGGAAAAAAGGGGGTGAGGAAATGCATTTCGTACAGGCAAAGGGGATTCTCTCGGCAGGAAACGGCATGAACCTATACCGGGGCTGCCAGCACGGGTGCATCTACTGCGACTCCCGGAGCCGGTGCTACCAGATGGATCACGCATTTACGGACATCGAGGTCAAGGAAAACGCTCTGACCCTGCTGGAGCAGGCTCTGCGGCACAAAAAGAAAAAGTGCATGATCGGCACCGGAGCCATGACGGATCCCTACATCCCTCTGGAAACGGAACTGCGCTACACCCGCAGGGCGTTAGAGCTCATCGATGCCCACGGCTTCGGCATCGCCATCCAGACAAAATCGGATCGCATTTTGCGGGACTTAGACCTGCTGAAAAGCATCAACGACCGCTCCAAAGCCGTGGTGCAGATGACCCTCACCACCATGGACGAGAACCTGTGCCGCATCGTAGAGCCGGGAGTATGCACCACGAAAGCCAGAATTGCCGCCCTGAAGGAATTTCAGGCTGCCGGGATTCCCACCGTTGTATGGCTGTGCCCTATTCTCCCCTACCTCAACGACACACCGGAAAACATCCGGGGCATTGTGGATGCCTGCGCCGACGCCGGGGTGAAGGGCATCATCCACTTCGGCATGGGACTGACTCTCCGGGAGGGCAACCGGGAATATTTTTACACCAGTCTCGACCGGCATTTCCCGGGGCTGAAGGAGCAGTACATCCGTCAGTTCGGCAATGCCTACGAAATTGCCAGCCCCCGCTGGCGGGAGCTGGAATCCATTTTCTATGCCGCGTGCAGAAAATACGGAATATGGACGGACAACAACGCGATCTTCGCCTATCTGCGCACCTTTGAAGAAAAGGATTCGCAGATATCCCTGTTTTAACAAGAAAGCACCCCTTTCGGGGTGCTTTCTTCGGTTTATTTCAGATTTGCAATATCCACATAGGCACCGGAATCGGAGGATCCCACCAGAGCCGCATACTTGGCGAGGGCAGGAAGCCGGGGCTTGATAAGGGGCTGCCAACCGATCTTCCGCTTTTCCAGTTCCTCTTCGCTGACTTCCAGAGTCAGGCTGCGGTTCGGAATATCGATCTCGATCCAGTCCCCGTCCTGCACGAAGGCGATGGGGCCGCCGTTGACGGCTTCCGGGGACACATGGCCGATGCAGGGGCCGTGGGTAGCGCCGGAGAATCGGCCATCGGTGACCAGGGCCACATCCAGATCCATGCCTCTGCCCATGATGAGGGAGGTGGTGGACAGCATTTCCCGCATACCGGGGCCGCCCTTGGGGCCCTCGTAGCGGATGACGATGACGGTTCCCTTCTCCACGGTATCGGCGCTGATGGCGGCATCAGCTTCCTCCATGGAATCAAAGCACCGGGCCTTACCCCGGAACTTGTACATCTTTTCATTGACACCGGACTGCTTGACCACGGCACCCTTCGGCGCCAGGTTGCCCCGGAGCACCGCAATGCCGCCCTCGGCCTTCTGGGGATTTTCCAGGGTCTTCAGCACATCCCCGGGGATTACCTCCACCGTTTCCAGCATTTCCTCCACTGTTTTGCCGGTTACCGTCATGCTGTCGCCGGAAAGGGCGTAGCGGATGGTCTTCATGACAGCGGGGATGCCGCCGGCATTGTCCAGGGATGCAATGGGATACTTACCGGAGGGCTGCAGGTTGCACACAAAGGGCACCTTCCGGGAGATCTCGTCAAAGTCCTGCAGGCTCAGCTCTACTCCTGCCTCATGGGCGATGGCCAGCAGGTGCAGCACCAGATTGGTGGAGGATCCGGTGGCCATGGTACCGGCAATGCCGTTGAGGAGGGTTTCCCGGGTCAGGATATCCAGAGGCCGGATGTTCTTTTCCAGCAGCTCCATGACCTTCCGGCCGGAATCCTTGGCGATGCGGCGGCGCTTTAAGGACGCTGCCGGGGCCGTGCCGCCGCCGGGCAGGGACATGCCGATGACCTCGGAGAGCATACTCATGGAATTGGCAGTACCCAGGTGGGCGCAGCTGCCCACAGTGGGCAGGGCAGCCATCTCGGCAGCCTTCATCTTCTCAACGGTGGTAATGCCTGCCTCCACACGACCCGGATACTCCCGCAGCTCGCTGGAGCAGAACAGGGGGTTGCCTTCTACGAAACCGGGCAGCATGGGGCCGCCGGTAACGATGACCGTGGGGATATTCACCCGGGCAGCTGCCATGATCATGCCGGGGATGATCTTATCGCAGCCCGCCAGCAGCACCATGGCATCAAAGTGGTGAGCCTCCACCACCATCTCCACGGAATCCGCAATCAGGTCCCGGGAGGCCAGCGGATAGCGCATGCCGTCGTGACCCTGGCACAGGCCGTCGCAGATGGCAATGGTCTCACTGAGCCGCGGGATGCCGCCGCACTCGGAGATACCCTGCTTCACCGCTTCCGCCAGGTCCCGCATGTGCATATGGCCGGGCACCATCTCGGAAAAGGAGCCGATGACCGCCACGAAGGGCTTCTTTAGATCCGCTTCATCCATGCCGGTGGCATAGAGCAAGGCGCGTTCGCCGGACTTATTTAAGCCGTTAGTGAGGACGCTGCTGCGGTACTTGCGATCCTTGAGTTCAAATTCTTTTTCATAGTCTTTCATTTTGCTGCCCTCCGGTTTTTTCTTTTACAGTAGCACAGAGGATACCTCTTGTAAATTACAGGATTTTGCATTATAGTTAAGTAAAACTTAAAGAAAAGAGGCTACACCATGCAGCTGAAGGAACAGGAATACCTATTGACCGTTGCCCGGGAGGGCAGCCTCACCGCCGCTGCGGAAAAGCTCTTTCTGACCCCCTCCGCGCTGACCCAGGCCCTCAACCGCATGGAAAAGGAGCTGGGCACCCCCCTGTTCCACCGGGACCGGAACGGCTGCACTCTGACAGAGGCAGGGCGGGTCTATGCCGATGCCGCCCGGGAAATGCTGCGCCTGCAGAAGGAGGCCCAGAGCAAAATCTACGACCTTGCCTCCTGCAAAAACACCTCCATCACCATTGGCTTTCCGCCGGAGCACGGCGCCGCCATGTTCACCGCCATCTACCCCATTTTTCACGAGAAATACCCCGACATTGCCATTCACATCCGGGAGACCAGCGTCAGGAATCAGCAGCAGCTCATAGACCGGGACGAGCTGGACCTGGGCTTTATGACCCTGCTGGACAGCCAGAAAACCCGGGATGCCTATATCCCCCTAACCCGGGAGGAGCTGCTCATTGCCCTGCCGGAAACCTCTCCCCTGGCGGGATTGGCTCGAGAGGTACCCGGCAATCCCTACCCGGAGCTGGCCCTGTCCCACCTGACCGGGGAGGCTATGGCTCAGATGTACGGAGAATCCACCTTTTTCGCCTGGACGGATGGTATCTTCCGTCAGCAGGGTGTCCATCCCAACGTGATCTTCGAGACCTCCCGCCACAGCACCATTCTGCGGATGGTATCCGCCGGATTCTGCTTCGGTATGGCAACGGACTACCATTGCCGCAGCGGTCTGCCGGGAATTGCCTGGTTCTGCCTGCCGGAACGGCCCACCTGGGAGGTAGCAGTCAGCTACAAGAAAAGCCGCTACCTCAGCCTGCCCCAGAAATATCTCATTTCCCTGGCTAAGGAATACTGGAAGCAGTAAAAAAGCACCCCGAAAGGGGCAATGACATTGCCCGAAAGGGGTGCTTTTTCTTTCATCAGGAGTAGCTCAACTTGGGGGGAACCGCAATGCTGATTTAATTTACAGAGACGGATGCGTTGGGCTCTTCACCGATGGTAGCCTAAAACAATATTGCTTTTGTTTGATTGTGTAATTATAATAGAGATAGAAAATTTAGAATTTGCGGATGGAAGCAAAAATGTTACTAAAAACAGATAGGCTCACTATTAGACATATTGTAGCGGATGATTGGGAAAGCATAAAAGAAATATGGATAGATTTTAATGCAACAGCCTTTTCGCAGTACGACAAGCCACACAACACGGACGACGAGGATGTTCGTATAAGAATCGCAAAGTGGGCAGTAGCAAATAAAGGTATTGAGCATATGTTCTTTGCCATTTGTCTTGGAGATGCCGTTATCGGATACAGTGCCTTTAACATAAGAGAGAATGGATATGAGATTGGGTACTGCTTCCATTCTGCATATCACGGAAAAGGCTATGCAAAGGAAAGTCATAAAGCATTATTTGATTATCTTCGCACCTTGGGAATTACAAAATTTACCGCAGGCACAGCCATAAATAATATTCCATCTGTATCGTTTTTGAAGTCGCTTGGTTTTGCCTTGATTGACACAGAAAAGGTATCGTTTTATAAAGACTCTGATGGAAATGATATCGTATTCGATGGCGGTATTTTTGAAATGACAACAGAAAGATAAATCCCAGTTTGCAGAGATGAATAAGACCATATCATATCCGTGCGTGAAATACTGCACGGATATTTTTTATTCCGTTTTCCGTTTTTTTGCTGTATATCAACCATGAAGTGTGAAAGAGCCATATATTTTCAAATTTTTCAGACCTTATATAGCATTCAAAGCAGGCAGAAAGCAAAAACGGGAGGCACTTTTTGTGCCTCCCGTTGCAGTGTGTCAAAAAAGCCAGAAATCCGTCATTGCGAACCAGTGACCGATGTCACTGGTGTGGCAATCCGTAACTTAAAACCTGTAGTTTTGCACCAAATGCGGTTAAAAACGAAACATTTTGGAGAACGGATTCCCACGCCAGCACCCCAGGGTGGCTTCTCTTGCCGCCTTGTGGTAATTCACCTTCTGTGCGCACTGGCTCGGAATGACCAGTTTTTTGACAGTCTCAAACGGGAGGCACTTTTTGTGCCTCCCGTTGAAGGTATTTTCTTAGCTGTGGCTCAGCTTGGGGGTAAACTTGGGGCCGTACTTCTCGAAGAGCTCAACCAGCTCGTCGTCGTAGTTGGCATCCAGGCGGCAATTCAGATCCACGATCATGGTATTCTTCTTGTCAGCGGCAGCAGGCTCCCAGACAGGCAGATACTTATTGTTGGGGTTGCCGTACTTGACGAAGTTCTCGGTGAGGGTGGCGAAGATCTTGGCATAGCGCTGGCCGTTGACAGCCTCGTTGAGCACCAGAACCTTGTCCTCGTTCTGGAAGATGTAAGCCATTTCACCGCCGTGCCAGATGGGCAGCCAGCCGTCCTCAGGAACGACATAGGAGCACATCATAATATAGGCATTCTCACAGCCGGCAGCCACGTGTGCCATAGCGGAAACGGAAGCGGCATAACGGCGGCTGGTATCCATGAAGGCCAGATCCAGGGTCTGATGATCGGGATATGCCTTGCGGAACAGATCCATCATGTGGTCGGCCTGGTCGCCCAACAGATTCCGCAGATAAGCAACCTGATCCTCCTCGGTCATGGCCAGCTTCTCCTCGGCAGGGATGGAAACGGCGGGGAACTCGCCCAGGGTGGAGCTGTAGATCACGGGCTTATTCTTGGAGCACTCGGAAAGGCCCACGTGAGCGGGGAAGCCGGGGAACCAGTCATTGGCAAGGGGTGCCCAGGCAAAGGGATTGGCAACCTTGCGGGCAGCGGCAGCCAGAGCTGCGAAGGGAACGTTATCCACCTCGTCGATGTTTTCCTTGGTGATGCCGACCTCATTCAGAATGTCTCTTGCCACCTTCTTGGAGGCTTCTTCGGTGTTCTCGGGGTACATGGAGCCGGCTCTTGCGCCGCTCATGACCATAGCCTTCTGAAAGTAGGGAGCAGCCTCGGGGATCTGCAGCATGCACTGCACCTTTCCGCCGCCGCCGGAATGGCCGCAGATGGTCACATTCTCGGGGTCGCCGCCAAAGGCTGCGATATTCTCATGGATCCACTTCAGAGCAACAACCAGGTCGGCGATGCCGGCATTGGCGGAATTCTTATACTTCTCGCCGTACTCCTCCATGTTCAGGTGAGCCAGGATGTTCAGACGGTGGTTAATGGAGACGAAGATCACATCGCTGTTGTGAGCCATGTGGAAGCCGTCGAAGGAAATCTCTTCAAAGGCGTTGCCGGCGAAGAACCCGCCGCCGTGAATGAAGACGAAAACCGCCTTCTTCTCGCCGTTGAGGGTCTTGGGAGCCCAGATATTCAGATTCTGGCAGTCCTCGGTCTGCTTCTCCAGCATGTGCAGGCCGCGGTAGTAAGCAAAGGGATTGGTTTCCAGAGCCTGCATGGCTACGGGGCCGTGATGATAAGCATTCTTCACACCCTCCCAGGGCTCGATCTCCGTGGGCATCTGGAAGCGCTTGGCATGGGCATACTGCACACCCATGAAGATATTCACATCGCCGTAGGTAACACCGCGGAGCGTGCCGTACTTGGTGTGGGCAAGGGGTCTTTCCTTCTCAAAAACATACTGGTTCATAAGGCATTTCCTTTCCGATAAGTAATGTACAAAGTTTTGCTATCATAAACAGTATAGCACAGGCAAACGCGTTTTTCTGTCAATTCTCTGCCTTTTTTTATCGTTTTTGTAAGAAATTCAACAGTTGACAACGGTTTCATATAAAACTATAATGGAGTAGAATTCGGTCCGGACAGAACCGGGCCCAGAAAGCAGCGTGATAACCATGGCAATTCCCCAGAAATCCACCGCCCGTGACATGACCAGCGGTTCCATTCTCCGTCAGATCATTCTCTTTGCCCTGCCTTTGATGCTGGGCAACGCCTTCCAGATGCTCTACAACACCGTAGACTCCATCGTGGTGGGCAATTTTGTCGGCAAGCAGGCCCTGGCTGCGGTGGGTTCCACCACCATGATCGTGAACATGATGGTATTCTTCTTCAACGGCTTCTCCACCGGCGCCGGCGTCGTGATCTCCCAGTCCTTCGGTGCCAGGGATATGAAAAAGCTCCATATTGCGGTGGAAACTACCATGGCCACCACCTTCCTGCTCAGCATCCTCTTCTCCATCGGCGGCGTAGCTGCGGTGAAGACCATGCTGCGGTTTATGGATACCCCGGCGGACGTCTTTGATCAGGCCGCCACCTACCTGAAGATCTACATCGGCGGCATTTCCGGTCTGCTGGTCTACAATATGTGCAGCGGCATCCTCCGGGCCGTGGGTGACTCCACCCGACCCCTGTACTTCCTCATTCTCACCAGCCTTATGAACATCGCGCTGGATCTGCTGCTGCATCACCATGGTGACCTACTACTTCCTCCGCTGGGGAAGAAAAGTCCAAGATTGATTAAAAAAGAGCACCCGAAAGGGTGCTCTTTTTTGTTATCTCTGAATCCGGCCGGAGCCGTCGCCGCCGGCCAGCTTTTCCACCTCGGCCACGGTAACCATATTGTAGTCACCCTCGATGGTATGCTTCAGGGCGGATGCCGCTGCGGCAAAATCGATGGTTGCCTGGGTGTCCTTTCCGGTGAGGACAGAATAGATGAGGCCTGCGCCGAAGCTGTCGCCGCCGCCAACCCGATCCACAATGTGCAGATCGTACTTCTTGGAGAAGCAGTACTCGTCCTTCGCCACATCATAGAGCATGCCGCTCCAGCCGTTGTCGGAAGCGCTGCGGCTCTCACGGAGAGTGATTGCTACCTTCTCGAAGCCGAACTTGTCGGCCAGCTGCTTGGCTACACTCTTATAGCCCTCGTGGTTCAGGGAACCGCCGTAGATATCGGTGGCCTCGGCCTCGATGCCGAAGACATCCTTGGCATCCTCCTCATTGGAGATGCACACATCCACATACTGGCACAGCTCGGTCATGGCTTCCCGTGCCTGGGCTCTTGTCCACAGCTTGCCCCGATAGTTCAGGTCACAGGAGATCTTCACGCCGCGAGCCTTGGCTGCCTTGCAGGCATCCAGGCACATCTGCACGCAGTTTGCGCCCAGAGCGGGAGTAATGCCGGTGAAGTGGAACCAGTCGGCACCCTCAAAAATGGCATCCCAATCAAATTCAGCCGGCTCTGCCTTAGAGATAGCGGAGTTTGCCCGGTCGTAGATGCAGACGCTGCCACGCTGGGATGCGCCCTTCTCATTAAAGTAAATACCGATACGGTCGCCGCCCCGGACGATCTTTCCGGTGTCCACGCCGTAACGGCGGAGACTGTTCACCGCAGCCTGGCCGATGGCATGAGCCGGCAGCTTGGTGACATAGACAGCATCCTGCCCAAAGTTGGCAAGAGACACCGCCACATTGGCTTCGCCGCCGCCGAAGGTAAATTCCACGTGGTCACACTGGACGAAGCGCTCATAGTTATACGGCTGGAGCCGAAGCATCAGCTCGCCGAAGGTTACGATTTTAGACATTTTTCTTTCCTCCTTAAGATTCCATACGAACCAAATGCACGGCGAAGCCGCAGACCTCGTCGGTCATATAGATGACCCGCAGGGTGCCGTCCTCCGCATATTTGGCAGATGCCATGTTGAAGGTGAAGCCCCGGGACTCCAGATCTGCCTTGGCTGCCGCCACATCCGGGGTGCCGATGCCGATATGGCCGTTGCGGCCGGGACCGGGATTCCGCATGCACTCCACGGCGGTTCCGGCATACACGGAGTTCTTTCCGGGGTTGACAGCGAAGCCGAACATCAGTTCAAACAGGCCTGCGGCCTTCATGGCTTCCTCGGAATTCTCACAGTTGATGCCGATGTGGGCAAGGCGATACTCAACCATTTCTGGCCTCCTTGACAATCTGCACGGACTGTCTGCACAGCTCGGTGATCTCGTCCCACTTGCCTTCCTTGATGAGCTTATCCGGGCACATATAGGTGCCGCCGCAGGCTGCAATCACGGGAGAAGCAGAGTACTCCGCCAGGTTCTTCAGGTTCACACCGCCGGTGGGCATTACCCGGAACTGTGGGAAGGGTGCGGACATGGCCTTGATCTTGGCAAGCCCGCCGGACTGCTCCGCGGGGAAGAACTTCAGCACTTCCAGCCCCAGCTTATAGGCTGCGTGGTAATCGGTAGGGGTCGTGCAGCCGGGGAAACAGGTGATGCCCTTTTCCTGGCAGTACTTGACGATCTCGATATCCAGGCCGGGGGTGACCACGAACTTGCCGCCGGCGGCAATGGTCTTATCCACCTGCTCGAGAGTTAATACAGTGCCGGCACCCACCAGCATGTCGGGATGACGGGAGAGCATGATCTTCATGGCTTCGTCAGCACCGGCAGCACGGAAGGTGATCTCCGCAATGGGTACGCCGCCGGCGCACAGGGCATCGGACAGGGGGCCGGCATCCTTCATGGGGTCGGTCAGCTTAATGACAGGCACAACGCCGATGGCGCTGATGGTTTTCTGCAGTTCATTCATAATCGTCGCTCCTTTTCTCAGACAAAATCTTCCCGCATGGGAGTAAAGATATCCAGCAGCACGCCGGCCTTCCGGCAGACGCAGCCGTGGATCACCCCATCGGTCTTCAGCAGGGTGTCCCCGGCACGGACAGTGCGGGTCTCCCCATCGATGGTGAAATCAAATTCTCCGGAAATAATATAGGTGATCTGGGTGTGGGGATGGCTGTGGAGGCTGCCCACGGCACCCTCAGAGAAGGTGTTTTCCACCACCATCAGATCCTTGCTGTGGGCCATGACCCGACGGGTAACACCGCCGCCCATATCCTGGGCCTCGGCATCGGAATAAGGCACCCAGCGCTGATTTTTCGTGACCATATACGATTCCTCCGGTAAAAGTGCAAAATTGACAGGCTTTCCCTGTTCCTTTTCAGTATAGCACAAGCATCCCCGGAAGTCACGGGTAAAAAACATACAACACGGCTGTTTTCCGGATACATTTCCGAAAAACAGCCGTTGTCATTTGGAAAATGAGTTATTCCCCTTCCGGGGTGCTCATGGCGATCTGCTCCGGAGTGATGGGGAGCTCCCGATGCCACACGCCGGTGGCACGGTAGATGGCATGGGCCAGAGCCGGTGCGGGGGTATTGATGACGATCTCGCCGATGGACTTGGCACCGAAGGGGCCGGTGGGCTCAAAGCTATCCTCGAATTCCACCTTCAGCTTGCCCATATCCAGACGGGTGGGCAGCTTATACTGCATAAAGGAGAACTCCGCAGGACGGCCGTTGGGGGTGTAGGTCACATTCTCCATGAGGGTGTGGCCGATGCCCTGGACGATGCCGCCCTCGGCCTGGATCCGGGCCAGAGCGGGATTGATGGCAATGCCGCAGTCCACCACGGCCATATAATCCAGAATTTCCACATGGCCCGTCAGCTTATCCAGCTCGATCTCCACCATGCCCACCATATAGGGAGGAGGAGAAACCGGGGAGGAATGGCTCTCGGTGGCTTCCACATTATACTGGCTGAAGAGCTGGCTTTTATAAGCCACATCAGACAGGCTGACGCTCTGATCCGTGCCCACCCGGCGGACGCATTCGCCGTCGAATTTGGTCTCTTCCACGGGGCAGTTCATAAGCTCTGCAGCCACCACGCAGATCTTTTTCTTCAGAGAAACACAGGCCTTCTCCACAGCCTTGCCGGTGATATAGGTGGTAGAGGAAGCATAGGAGCCGGAATCATAGGGGGAGGCATCGGTATCGGCGCCGAACACCGCGATATTATCCACATCGCACTCCATCATTTCCGCCACCATCTGGGCCAGGATGGTATCGCATCCAGTGCCCATATCCGCAGCACCGATGAGCAGGTTATAGCCGCCGTCCTCATTGAGCTTCACGGTAGCAGAGCCCACATCCAGAGCGGAGATGCAGGAGCCCTGCATGGCCATGCCCACACCGGCGGTACGAACCTTGCCGTTGCCCATATCCCGGACGGGATACTTCTCTTCCCAGCCGAACATCTGACGGCAATGCTCCAGGCAGCGATCCAGAGCGCAGGCATTGGCGGTCTCGCCGTAGTAGGCAGGCATATTCATGCCCTCTTTCCCCATGCCGCGGTCACGGATCTGAGTCGGTTCTATGTGGAGCCGCTCTGCCCGCTCGTTGTCGGCGCTTTCCACGGCAATCATGCCCTGCGTTGCGCCGTAGCCGCGGTATGCGCCTGCGGCCTGCAGATTGGTGTAGACCACATCGTAGGCAAAGCGGAAGG
>JAZQQD010000100.1:0-11542 GCA_045628895.1 Faecousia sp. | reverse complement strand
GGCATAAAAACAGGCCGCTTTAGCGGCGGCCTGTAAGTGTAATGCGGTGCCAGACTATTCGATGCCCCTTTAGGGGCTAAGCCTGTAATTGGCCCTTCTAGGGCCTGTGCAAACCACCACTTCAGTGGTGGTTATGATTTTTTATGCCATAGCTGCGATTTTTTCGCGGACATAGGCAATTTGCTCATCCACGCTGGCAGGGGAGGTGCCGCCTTCGGAGATCCGGGTGGAAACACAGGTGTTCAGGTCAATGCTTTCATATACATCCTCGGTGATGAGGTCGCTGAACTTCCGGTATTCTTCAATGGGCATGGTCTCCAGAATCCAGTCGTTTGCCATGCAGGCGGCGACAATGGAACCGGAGATCTTGTAGGCGGAGCGGAAGGGCAGACCCTTCTTTACAAGATAATCCGCCAGATCCGTGGCGTTGATAAATCCCTTCTGGGCAGCATGGAGCATATTCTCGGGCAGAGCCTCCATGGATGCGATCATGGGGGTCATAACGCCCAGACACAGATTTACGGTGTCCAGGGCATCAAAGATGGCTTCCTTATCCTCCTGCATGTCCTTGTTGTATGCCAGGGGCAGGCCTTTGAGGGTGGTGAGCAGAGCCATAAGATCGCCGTAGACTCTGCCGGTTTTGCCCCGGATCAGCTCAGCCATATCGGGATTCTTCTTCTGGGGCATAATGGAGGAGCCGGTGGTGAAGCTGTCGGAAAGCTGGATGAACTTGAATTCCCAGCTGCTCCACAGAATCAGCTCTTCGGAAAAACGGGACAGGTGCATCATGAGAATGGAAAGGTCGGATAGCAGCTCTACGCAGAAGTCTCGGTCGGAAACGCCGTCAATGCTGTTGGCGGTGATCTTCGGGAAACCCAGCAGGGATGCCTCCAAGCGGCGGTCAGTGGCATAGGTGGTGCCGGCCAGAGCGCAGCAGCCGATGGGGCTTACATTCATTCTCTCAATGGCATCGGCAAACCGGTCTGCGTCCCGCAGGAGCATCATGCTGTAGGCCAGCAGATGATGGCCGAAGAGAATGGGCTGCGCCCGCTGCAGGTGGGTGTAGCCGGGAACCACATAGGTTTTGCAGGCTTCTGCCTGGTCTGTAACGGCGGATGCCAGAGCCAGGATCTTGCCCCGGAGTTTTGTACATTCTTCCCGGAGATACAGGCGGATATCCAGGGCTACCTGGTCGTTGCGGCTTCTGGCGGTGTGGAGCTTTTTGCCAACATCTCCCAGCCGATCGGTAAGCACTTGCTCAATGAACATATGGATATCCTCGCAGCTCCAGTCAAAGCAGAGACTGCCGCTGTCCAGATCCTTTAGGATACCTTGCAGACCTTCCTGCAGCTGCAAAGCCTCTTCCAGGGTGATGATGCCCTGGGCACCCAGCATGGCAGCATGGGCCATGGAGCCTTGAATATCCTGGCGGTACATCCGACAGTCAAAGTGCAGAGAAGAATTGAAATCGTCTGCCAGGGTATCGGTTACACCGGAGGTAACGCCTGCCCACATTTTTGCCATGATCTTGTCCTCTTTTCAATCAGAATACGGAAGACATCGGGCCCTGCTGGGCAGGACCCGATGCAAAAACTACGAAATTTACAGCTTACCCTGCTCCCGCAGTGCCTGAACCTTGGTGGGCAGGCCCCACAGGTTGATAAAGCCGGCAGCCTGGGCCTGATCGTAATCGCTTTCGCCGAAGGTCACCAGATTCTCAGAGTACAGGGTGTAGGGGCTGGTGGTGCCGGCGGGAATGATGTTGCCCTTGTACAGCTTCAGCTTAACAGTGCCGGTAACATACTTGTTTGCCTCGTTGGCAAAGGCGGTGAGAGCCTCCTGCATGGGGGAGTACCACTTGCCGTTGTAGATCAGGTCTGCATAATCCACAGCCAGCTTCTGCTTGAGGTGCAGGGTGTCCTTGTCCATGGTGATCATTTCCAGCTGCTGGTGTGCAAAGTACAGGATGGTGCCGCCGGGAGTCTCGTATACGCCTCTGTCCTTCATACCAACCAGACGGTTTTCCACAATGTCGATGATGCCGATGCCGTTGGCACCACCCAGGGCGTTCAGCTTCTCGATGATCTTGCTGGCCTTCATCTTTTCACCGTCAATGGCAACGGGCGCGCCGGCTTCAAAGTCCAGAGTTACATAGGTGGGAGTATCGGGAGCCTGGTAGGGGGAGATGCCCATTTCCAGGAAACCGGGCTTATCCAGGTTGGGCTCGTTGGCTGGATCCTCCAGATCCAGACCCTCGTGGCTCAGATGCCACAGGTTCTTGTCCTTGGAGTAGTTGGTCTCCCGGCTGATCTTCAGAGGAATCTTGTGGGCCTCTGCATAGTCGATTTCTTCCTCGCGGGACTTAATATCCCACTCACGCCAGGGGGCGATGATCTTCATGTCGGGAGCGAAACGCTTGATGGCCAGCTCAAAACGTACCTGGTCGTTGCCCTTACCGGTTGCGCCGTGGGCAATGGCATCCGCGCCCTCGGCAATAGCAATTTCTGCCAGCTTTTTGCCGATGTCGGGACGGGCAAAAGCGGTGCCCAGCAGATAGGTCTCATATTTGGCATCCATCTTCAGAGCGGGGATAATAATGTCATCCACCATTTCGTCCACCAGATCGGCCACGATCAGCTTGGATGCGCCGGTAGCCAGCGCCTTTTCTTCCAGACCCTCCAGTTCATCGGCCTGGCCTACATTGCCGGCCACGGCGATGATCTCGGGATTATTGTAGTTTTCCTTCAGCCAAGGAATGATGATGGAAGTATCCAAACCGCCGGAATATGCCAGCACAATTTTCTTGATGTCGTTTTTGTTTGCCATGATAATTTCCTCCAGACTCCGCCGTGGGCGGAAGTGTGTTTATTCGTTGTGGATGCATTATATCACGGAGTGAATAAATATGCAACAGAAAAGTGCAAAAAACTGTATGTATAAATATGCTATATTTTGCAGCAGAGCGGGCGTAATGTTTGTTGCTTTTTTTGGAAAGACAGGCGGTTCCTTACAATATAAAGGGACGAAATAGAGAGCGACAACATATTTTATGGAAATGTGTGCGTTTAATTGCTGGCATCTCTGCATTTTTGCAGAAAAAACCGGAAAGAAAATGAATGAATATGACTGAAAATATACGCAAATTCGTGTATATTTATTCTGAATAATATACGTTTCTGGTGAAAGTTCACAGTATAATATTCGCTTTTAATTGTATTATTATTTGAACCCACAATTTACAAATGCTGAAAAATAAGGTAAAATCCATACATCAGAAACAAACGTGCCTGATGCAAACACACTCTCTGAAAGGATTGAACTCTTATGAAAAAACTGATCGCTTTGGTCCTGTGCGCAGTTCTGACTCTGTGCCTCTTCGCAGGCTGCGGTTCCTCCAACACCGCTGCAACTACTGCTGCAACCACCGCTGCAGCAAAGACAACTGTGGACGTGATCAAGGAGCGAGGCTATATCGTTATGGCAACCGATGCTGCATGGGCACCTTATGAATACATCGGTGCCAACGGCGAACCCGATGGTTGTGACATCGAAATGGGCAAGGCAATTGCCGAAGGCCTGGGCGTAGAGCTGAAGATCATCAACGCAGCATTCGATACCCTGTCTACCTATGTTGACAGCGGCGAGGCGGATATGATCCTGGCAGCCATGACCATTACCGAGGAACGCCAGGAGACCATGGACTTCTCCAATCCCTATACGGTCGCTCAGCAGTATATTGTCGTGACCGAGGATAACAACGGCGTTACGACCATCGAGGACATGGCAGGCTATGCCATCGGTACTCACCTGGGTACTACCGGTGATTTCCTCATCTGTGATGAGATCGATCTGGAGGGCGGTGCCCTGAACGGCACCGGCGCTTCCTACAGCCAGTATAAGGATCTGACCGTTGGTTCTCTGGATCTGAAGAACGGTGCACTGCAGGCAATCGTCTGTGATGGCCCTATGGCCCAGAACATCTGCGCTGTGAACCCCGGACTCAAGTGCTTTGAGCTTGTGTACGCTGACGGCACCGGCACCGATGAGTGCTACGGCATCGCTGTGAAGAAGGGCAATACCGATCTGCTGGCTGCCATCAACGAGATCATCGATCCCATCGTTGCAAACGGTACCTTCGATGAGTTCTTCGTCAAGCATGTGGAGGCTTCCTCTCTGGCAGGCGAGTAAGAAGAGACCCAAAACCCGGTATCATTAGGGAACAGAATGGGTTTTCCCCTTCTGTTCCCTTTCCGTGTATGATTGAGGAGGAAAGAGATGGAGTTCCTGGAAACCCTGGCGAAGCAGTTTCGGAGCACCTTTATTGTGGATAACCGCTATAAGGTTTTTCTGACGGGCTTTAAAAATACGATGCTGATTACCGTCGTAGCGGCGTTAATCGGCGTGGCAGTGGGCACGATTATTGCCGTGATCCACAATATTGCTGTCCAGAAACAGCGGAAGGTGACTGTGGGCGGCATTTTGATCCGCATGATTGATAAGCTGTGCACAGCCTATGTTGCCATAATGCGCGGCACGCCTTTGGCCATCCAGCTGATGATCTGGGCCTTCGTTCTGATGGCTGGCAAGGATAAGCTGATGGTTGCCTGTATCGCCTTTGGCCTGAATTCTGCTGCCTATGTGTCCGAGGTCATCCGCGGCGGCATCAATTCCGTGGATATCGGTCAGATGGAGGCCGGTCGTTCTCTGGGCCTCAGCCGTCTGACCACCATGAAGAAGATTATTCTCCCCCAGGCAGTAAAAAACATCCTTCCTGCTCTTTGCAACGAGGGCATTGCCGTGCTGAAGGAGACTGCCATTGTCAGTTTGGTGGCTGTGGTAGATCTGACCCGTGCCAGCGATCTTGTGCGCAGCCGTACGCTGCTGGCATTCTTCCCTCTGGTTTCCGTTGCAATTGTATATTTTATCCTGGTATTCGGACTGTCGTCGGTTGTAAACCGCATGGAAAAGAGGCTGGCAAAGAGTGATAGAAGTTAAGAACTTAAAGAAAAGCTTCGGTGAATTGGAAGTTTTGCGGGGAATAACCACCACCATTGAGAAGGGAGAGCGTGTTGTCGTTATTGGACCCTCCGGTGGCGGTAAGAGTACCTTTTTACGTTGCCTGAATTTGCTGGAGGAGCCTACCGGCGGCCAGGTGCTCTTCGAGGGCGAGGATCTGACGGATCCCGATGTGAATGTGGATATGGCCCGCCGCCGCATCGGCATGGTTTTCCAGCACTTCAATCTGTTCCCCCATCTGACGATCCTGGAAAATATCACCATGGCTCCTGTGCATCTGAAAATGAAGACCAAGGCCCAGGCGGAGGAAGAGGGTAAGAAGCTCCTGAGCCGTATCGGTTTGCTGGATAAGGCGGACACCTATCCTGCCGTGCTTTCCGGCGGCCAGCGCCAGAGAATTGCCATTGTCCGATCTCTGATGATGAACCCGGATGTGATGCTCTTTGATGAGCCAACCTCCGCCCTTGACCCCGAAATGGTCGGCGAAGTCCTGCAGCTCATTGAGGATCTGGCCAGGGATGGCATGACCATGGTCATCGTTACCCATGAGATCGGCTTTGCTCGCCGTGTCGCCAGCCGGGTTCTGTTCATTGACGAAGGGATTATCAAGGAAGAGAACGACCCGGAAACATTCTTCACTGCGCCTAAAGATTCCAGACTGGTAGAATTTCTGTCGAAAGTTCTCTGATAAGAAAGAGGTTTTAATATGTTTAAGAATGTGATTGTCCGTACCCCTTGCCCTAAGGTCGTGGAGGGCATTACCAGCAATCCCCAGTTGGGAAAACCCGACTATCTCCTGGCTCTGAAGCAGCATGAGTGCTATATCGAGGCTCTGAAGAAGACCGGCGTGGAGGTCACCATCCTGCCCCCAAGCCCTGACTATCCCGACAGCTGCTTTGTAGAAGATGATGCAGTGCTGACTCGTGCCTGCGCCATCATTACCAATCCCGGCGCGCAGACCCGAAAGGGCGAGATCGAGGCCATGATTCCTGTCATTCAGCAGTTCTACCCTGAGGATAAGATCGAGTATATCCAGGCTCCCGGAACCCTGGAGGGCGGTGATGTCATGATGGTGGGCGACCATTTCTATGTGGGCCGCAGCGCACGTACCAATGCCGAGGGCATCCGCCAGTTCATTGCCATTCTGGAGAAGTATGGACTTACCGGAAGTGAGGTTCCGCTGGAGGAAGTGCTGCATCTGAAGACCGGTGTGAACTATCTGGAAAACAACAATATGCTGGTCAGCGGCGAGTTCATCGATAAGCCTGAGTTCGCAGGCTATAATAAGTATGTAATCCCCGAAAACGAAGCTTATGCCGCCAACTGCATCTGGATGAACGGTACCGTGCTGGTTCCCGAGGGCTATCCCACCGTGGAGAAGCTGGTGCGAGATATGGGTTATGACGTCCTTCTGGTGGATACCAGCGAATTCCGCAAGATCGACGGCGGCCTGAGCTATCTGTCCCTGCGTTTCACGGCTATGAAATAAGTTTTTTTGAAGAAATCTGGAAAATCCCTCCGCATTGGGGAGGGATTTTTTGCCGCGGGATAGATTTGTTCACAATTATATGGTATGATGGACTCGTCAAAAATCGACAAAAATCTTTCATGACAGGAAGTGGTACCGTATGGATAAGAAAATGCAAAATAAGATTCTCCTGGGGATTATGCTTGTGCTCGTCCTGCTGATCCTGATTGTTGTCATTACCGGCATACTCGGCTCGGGGAAAAAGCCCACTGCGGTACCGGATGCGCTGGAGATGCCCGAGAAGGAAGTCAAGGTCGAATATGTGGAGGTAACCAAAACCGTTGAGGTGGAGAAGGAGATCACCTCCGAGATCATTGCCGACGGCCTGCGGGACATGGGCATCATGATCACCGAGGAATATTTCTTTACCCAGGTGGAAAATTTCAACAGCGATCTCTATGTCACCCTGCTGAAGGACCATGATTTCAAGGTTCCCGGCAGCAATTCCTCCTTTGTTATCAGCTATGACGGCACCGTTACCGCCGGCTTCGATTTTTCGGAAGTTCTGGTTGTAAAGCATGAGGATACCAAGATCATCACCGTTAATATTCCGAAACCTGTGATCTTCAATACTACCATTGATCCCAATAGCTTTGTCTGCTACGCCGAGAACCAGAGTATTCTGAACCCCATCAAGGTGGAGGACTATAACGATACCCTCATTTCTCTGGAGGAAAAAGCCAGAGAAAAGGCCCTGGAGCGAGGAATTCTGGAAAAGGCCGAGGAAAAGGCCCGGTCTTTGGTCACGAACTTCGTCAGCAGCCTTGTGGATACCGATACCTATACGGTGGTCATTCGTACTTATTAAAGAATGGGAGGACGTAATATGGAATTTGATTTCAAAAAGGCCATTGCCTGCCTGCTGCTTGTCCTGTTTGCGGTGATCTCTTTCTTCCCCCTGGCAAACCGCGCCTCCAACCCCGCAACCCATGAGAAGGTCATTGCCTCTATTGATAAGAATGCCTCCACGGTTTTGAAGCTGGCTGCCTCCACGACAGCTGCCTCTGCGGGAATTTCCATGATCCCGGATGATACCGCTACCCCCATTGCAGAAAAGCTGGCGGATTTTACCGAGTATTTCATGATTGTCCTCAGCGTGCTGTATGTGGAAAAATATGCCCTGACGATTTTCGGCGCTCTGACCTTTAAGATACTGATTCCTGTTGCCTGCCTGGCCTTTATGATCGGTATTCTTACCGGGGCAAAGGCAGTCCACAGCATCGGCATGAAGTTCGTCCTGTTTGCCATTGCGGTTTCTCTTGCGGTGCCTACCAGCATCTGGGTCTCCGATACCATCAACGAGACCTATCATGCCAATATCGAAACCACCATTGCCAGCGCGGAGGAATTCTCTCAGGATACCTTCCGGTTTTCTGAGGCCGGGGGCGATAAGGGCCTGGTGGCATCCATTTTGCAGGATCTTTCCGAGACGGTGTCCAGCCTGGTGAACAAGGCCTCCACCATCGTCAATCACTTTGTGGAACTTCTGGCGGTGATGATCGTCACCTCCTGCGTGGTTCCGCTTCTGGTGATCCTGTTCTTTATCTGGTGTATCAAGGTGCTGACGGGTGTGCAGATCTCGACCACCGCTATTCATTTGAATCCCCTCAAGAAGAAGGTACATATGTAATCGAAAAGGCCAGCCGAAAGGCTGGCCTTTTCGATTCCTTCATAGTGTACCACCCGCTATGCGGGTGAGACGAAGAGAAGTTATACTTCCTCGGATAGCGCCCGCTCCAAGGCCTCGGGTACAAAGGTGTAGCGGTGGATGGGTCTGCCTCGCCGTCCATCAAAGAGGTCGGCTGCGGGGGTGATGATCCCCATGTCATAGAGCTTCTGCAGGATTCGCCGGGTGCTGCGTGTCGTGACACCCAGCAGAGGCTCCAATACCGAGGCCGTCAGCACAACCTTCGGATCGCTGCGATACATGCCTACCAGCCGCAGCAGGTTTGCGTTGCCGACGCCCAGCTTCCGGGCAAATCTCGTCACGTTGGCATCCTGATAGCTGTAACGCACGGCTTGCTCCCGGCTTAGAGGGCCTGTCATGACCTCCGGTTCTCCGCTGACCAGGAAACCTTCCCTGGATCCGTAGCGTACGCTTTCCAGCAGAGCCTGCTCGGCGTGATACAGGCTGGATTGTTCGTTGGCGTGGATGCCGATACCGATGGAGAAGTTGAATTCCAGCTCCCGCTGGAACACCTGCAGAATCTTCTGGAAATTCAAGGCCTTGGCAGCACCATTCTCCATGGAGCAGCGGCAGATAAAGCGGTCATAGCCTTGCTGGATGGAATACTCCACGCCGTGAAGTCTGCGTTGATCCACTAAGAATTTGTATAGGGTCGCCTGGCGGTATTCCTTGTCCGCCTGGCTCTCATCTGCGTTTGCGGGGATAAATACCACCGCGGTCACGGTGCTGTAATCCTCAATGTTTTTCAGCAGCTCCCGATCCACAGCTTCCTCGATGCTCTGGCGGATCATGCGCTCGGTGGGGTATACGGCCTCGTAGGGGATGCCCAGCTGCTGCCAGGCATGGAGATTGTTGATGCTTCGGCTGATGACGAAGTCAATTTTCCCTTCCTGCCACAGCTGGGAAGCCTGTCCGGTAATGGTGGTGTAGTCGTAGTTGCCGGTTTTGAAGCATTGGGGCATCTGCTCCGGGGGGAGATAGTCCTGGATGCGCATGTAGTCATTCTGGGGAGTTAGAAAGTCCAGATATACCCGGGACAGGGGAATCTCCGGATGCCGGAGGTGGAAGGACAGCAGAATACTGAGGACGTCTGCCACGCCGTAAATCGTAAAAACTGCGGGAATGGGGAAATCCGGGTAGCGGGTGCACATATAATGGTAGCCCAGCTCACCGGTGAAGAGGATCACGCTGCAGGTATCCCGACATTGCACGCAGATCCGGTCAATGTCGGTGACCTGGTCGTAAACGAAGGTGCGGAATTCGCAGTCAAAATCATGCCCGAACAGGGCTTTGTTGACGGAATCCTGAAAGCGGTATGGACTGACGATGGCAACAACGATCATATTTCTTACTCCTTTACGGCCATTTAGGACACGGAGAATAAAATGATTTGGTATTCTTTCTGGGATTAAATGCATTATAACAAAAACATTGCATAAAAGCAAGACTGTATTATAATTAAATTTGTGCGGGATGCCGGTTTCTTGTGTCCAGAAATGGAATAAATAATGGACATATTGACGCGAAGACCATAATCCGCTATAGTATGGATATCTTTTATGGACATATTTTTCTTGTGTCCATATATGCGCCGCTATCTCCGGATGCGGCAGAATCGCGCAAAGGAGTAATTGTTATGGATGCTGTATTAACTTCCGCTATGTTGACCGACCTTCTGAAGAGTCTTGCACTTTTGGGCCTGTTTCTGATCATCGGTACGGTTCTGCGTGCCAAGGTCTCCCTGTTTCAGAAGCTCTTCCTGCCCGCCAATGTCATCGGCGGCGCGCTGCTTCTGCTCCTGGGTCCTCAGTGCTTCAACCTGTTGGGTGTCCTGGGTGTTCCCGCACAGTGGTTCAGTTATTACAACATGATCCCCGGCATTCTGATCGTTCCTGTGGTTGCCGCAGTTCCTCTAGGTCTGCGTCTGGGCAGCGGTAAGAGTAATGCCGGCGGCAATGACTTCATGAAGAATGTCATCCCCCTCATCGGCATTGGCCTTGCAGCCGCTATGATCCAGTTTGCCGTCGGTTATCTGACCAACGTTATCTTTGCCGGCAGCTTTGATTTCTACGATGTGTTCGGCGTTGAGCTGTCCATCGGTTATGTGGGCGGCCACGGTACCGCCGGTACCCTGGGCAATATGCTCACCGCTATGAATGCGGACTATGCCAGCGTCAGCCAGGGCGTAGCCACCACCACCGCAACCTTCGGCATCGTGGGCGGCATCGTCCTCGGCATTGCCATGATCAACTGGGCAGCCCGCCACGGCCACACCGCCGCTCTTTCCAAGCCCGGCGATATCCCCATGAACATGCGCATGGGTTATGAAAAGGATGTTTCCAAGCAGGTCAGCACCGGCCGGGAAACCACCATGTCCAGCTCTATCGATACCTATGCTTTCCATGCTTCCATTATTTTCGTTGCCTGCGGCATCGCCTATCTGGCAGTCAAGTATACAAAGCCCATTCCTGTGCTGTCTTCCTTCTCCGCCTGGGCTTGGGGCATGATCGCCATGTTCCTGATCTGGGGCGCTCTGTGCAAGCTGAAGCTTGATTACATGGTGGACGGCAAGGTTAAGAGCCACATCACCGGCCCCTTCACCGATTTCGCAGTCATCGGCGCTATCGCATCCCTGCCCATCAAGGCTGTCGCAGCTTACATCGTTCCCATTCTGGTGATGGTCGTTCTGGGCTACATCGCCACTACCGCTGTCCTGGTCTTCCTGTGCAAGCGTTTCCTGAAGGGCTGCTGGTTCGAACAGATGATCGGCACCTTCGGCATGGCTACCGGCGTTTTCATCACCGGCGTTCTGCTGCTCCGTGTGGCTGACCCCGATTCCGAAACTCCCGCTCTGTCCTCCTACTCCCTGAGCTACACCATTGTCTCCTGCATCTACTTCGCCGTTCTGAACACCATGCTCCTGCTGCCCATCACCTACGGTGCCCTCACTGCCTCTCTCATTTCCCTGGGTCTCACCGTGGCATCCGTGGTCTTTGCAGCAATTTCCAGCCGCGTCCTCTTCAAGTCCGACTTTAAGGGGAACTAAACCATGAGAAACTATGATTCTCTGCTCTGCGCCTTAAGCGACAGAATCTGGGATTTCGCCGAGATCCGTTTCCAGGAGCACAAAAGTGCCGCCGCCATTACGGAATTGATGGCAGCCGAGGGCTTTGATGTCACCCTGGGCCTTGCGGATATGGATACTGCCTTCACGGCAGTGTACGGCCAGGGCAAGCCCGTTATCGGCCTCCTGGCAGAATACGACGCACTGAGCGGCCTTTCCCAGGAGGCAGGACTGACTAGCCCCGCCC
>JAZQQD010000099.1:0-45562 GCA_045628895.1 Faecousia sp. | reverse complement strand
AAGATGGAGGGGTAAAACCCCGGGTTACCCAAAAAAAAAAACCCCCCCCGGAAAGGAAATTTTCGGGCGGGGGTCCTGTTTTTATTTAGTCTTCGAAAAACTCCTCCAGGGACATTTCGCAGCCGCTGCCCTGGGCGAATTCCAGTTCTCCGTCCCGGAGCCGGTAGGCTTCGCCGCAGATGGTCTCCTCAAACTCGCTAATGTAGACATAGCTGCCGTCGGGGAGAGCACAGAAGGTGTTTCCCTCGCTGTCGCCGTAGGTCACATCCTCGAAGAGCCGCTGGTCGTCGATGATGTTGTCCTTCACCTTCTGGTAGTGGGGCAGGATCTGCAGGTCGGTAAGACCCAGACCCGGAAGGAACCGCTCAAAATCGGGATCGACGGACTCTCCTTCTTCCTCCGGCTGGGCATAGACGGTAGAAGCGCAGTTCATGGAGCCGGCGCTGATACCCATGACCGTGCCCTCGAAGCCTTCCATAAGCTCGGCAAGGCCGATTCCCTGGAAAAAGGCGTTCTGGGTGGGAACGTGGCCGCCGGAGAAAATGATGAGGTCGGAATTTTCAATGAGGAAGCCTGCATCCTCCGCGTTGGTGCCGTCCAGCACATGGAAGCTGCTGAAGGGCATGCCCGCAATGGAAAAGGCAACCACGTTGTCAACGGCGAACTGGCAGGTCAGGTCATGGCGCTCGGGATCCGAGGCAACCAGAAGTGCCCGGGGGAAGGGGGGCAGAGCCTCCCGCATCCGCTCAATAAAATGGTTTTCCGGGTTCAGAATGGCCCGTTCTGCCCCGTCCAGGTAGGGGCTGCTGGTAAGAAAAACAGTCATGGTAATCCTTCTTTCAAAATGGGGAAATGGGTTAGTATGTGACAAGCTCCACGGTGTAGCCTGCATCCCGCAGGCTGCCTACCAGGCCGTCCTCGCCCAGCAGGTGGGCAAGACCGACGGCGTAGAATACGGTGTCGCCGCTTTCCAGATAGGAGATGGCTACATCGTGCATGCCGTGGTTCCGGGAGATCAGCAGAATGTCGTTGTACTCTTTATAGAGGGCAATCTCTTCCTCGGTGGCTTCGCTGAAATCCGGTTCCTCGTTGAGGTTTTCGATGAGGGCGGCTTCGTCACCGCTGCACCACAGCTCGTAGAGCTCCAAGGTACCCAGAACAGTCTCAATCTTATCGGACCACAATGTACCCTCCAGGATGAACTGCTGCATTTCGTCGGAGGTGTCGGCAAACATCCGAATCTGGAACTCGCCGGATTCCACGTCACGGATCTCCTTGCCCTGGAGCCGTGCCCGGCGCATGAGCATCTCGTCCACGCCGTGGAGGGAGTTGAGGGTGTAGCCGGTATCCAGCATGGCGTTGGAGATCATGGATTCCAGAACCCAGGGCTTTAAGTATTCGCTGTAGAGTCCGTAGGTGCCGGTGGCCCGCATGGAGGCAACGGCGGCTTCGTAGGTCTCCTCGTCCAGGTGGTCGGCAAGGGTGGTGCCGTCGTTGTAATAGTATGCCTCGGAGAGCATGCTCTGCAGCTCCGGATCCTCGTCCACCAGATCGTAGAAAGCGTCGCCGTCAAATTCCACCGCCAGAGCATCGGCACTGTCGAAGGCATCGTAGATGGCTGCGGGCAGGTGATCCGTGCGGACATCGCCCACATGGATGGTGCCCAGGAGCCACAGGGTGTGGCCTTCGGTGTCGGTCACCTTGTAGAATACGGGGGTGGGATCGGTTTCGGGAGCAGATTCCTCGGGCATCTCATTGAAGATTTCGTGGTAGATGGTCAGAGGATCGTAGCCGAAGCTTAAGGTGGAGTCTGTAGAGATGGTGTAGTCGTCTCCTTCAATGGAACAGGAGCCTTCCAGATAGGCGTTGTAGGCCGCGGGCAGCAGGGTGCAGGGGTCGATGGAGAGGTAGCCGCCTACGGCATCGGTTTGGAAGCTGTCGGCATAGTCCGAAAGGCCGTTTTCGTCTCCCAGATAGGTGTAGCAGGCATACCGCTGGAGGTAATCGGCAAAATCCTCATTGCCGTCGAAATAGATCATGTAGTAGCCGTTGACATAGTCAAAGTACAGATCGGAAAGCTCATAGAGGGCGGCAAAGGGGTTTTGCATGATATACAGGGTGTCCTCCCGGATGTCGGCAGCGTCTGTGGCGTAGGAATCGCCGGTCTCTTCTCCGTCAGAGGTCTGGGTGTAGGTGTAGATGCCGTCGATGTAGCTGTCATCGGTGATATATTCGTAGGTGCCGTCATAGGTGTAGATCACATCCTCCATGCGGGAGCTCATGGAGAAGCCGTCCCGGCCATAGATGTTGGCATCATTGGTACTGATAAACTGGGCGCCGGCAGCCTCCAGGAAGACGTTGTCCGCCAGGGAATAGCGCAGAGTGTCAAAGGCGAAGAGGTTGATGCAGGCTTCCTGGTACAGGGCAGGCAGAATAGGATAGTCCACCTGAGGAATCCCATCGGTGGTTTTGGGCATCAGCTTCATGGCATCCAGAGTCCGGGAAGCGTTCAGCACATGCATGCTGACTTCTACCCGGCAGGGAATGGCACCCTGGAGATACTGGGCGGTATAGGTCACATCGGAAACCCGACCCTTGCTCAGGGTGACTTCCGCTTCGGCAGACTGCAGGGTCACATTGCCGTCGTCCAGCCAGCCCTCCGGGGCAGTTGCGCCGGCAAACCGAATGATGTCGCCCTCTTCGGAGATCTCTTCATACAGGGAGGCATCGATAAGATCCAGGGGGTACTGCAGATCCAGAAAATCCGCCTGGCTGATACCTGCCCAGAAGTCGCAGTCGTCGGTGGTGACGAAGCAGGTTTCCCCGGAGAAGATGAGGGTAGATTCAATTTTCTCGTCCCACAGGGACAGGGTATCGTCGATCTGGGCGATCATTTTCTCGGAGCCCAGCTTGTTGTAGGTGGTGTTCCGGGACAGCGTTTCCGTAAATTCGGTTCCGGCCACATTCCGGGTGGTCACTGCGGTGACGGTGAAGCTCACATCCTCCCGCTTCAAAAGAGCCTCCAATGCCTTTTCGTACCGGGCCTGGGCAGGGGACGCGGCAGCAGTGGCCTCCGTGGTGGGGGCATGTGTGGGGACGGGAATGTTTATCTTTCCGCAGCCCAGCAGGCTTACGAGCATGGCAGCGCACAGCGCCAGACAAATAATCCGTTTTTTCATGGAGAAAACCTCCTTCTCTATATCTGATCTTATTATATAAAATATCGGATTATCCGTCAATGCGAAAAAAATCCCGCCCGGGAGATTCCGGGGCGGGGTTGGATGTAAGAGAAATTAAACCTTGGTCAGCTTAATGACAGCGGGCTTCTTGAAGAACACGTGGTTGGTGTAGTCGTCGATCTCCAGCTCGTCACCGTTGAAGGCAAAGGTGAAGGTGCGCTCGTTGCAGGTTTCCACCATACGCAGGACGACCTTCAGCACGTTCTCCTCGACCCAGTTAGCATGGCACAGGGCGATGGAGGGAGTGGAGGACAGGTGGTTCTCAGCACGGGAACCGTCCATAGCGATACGGATGGAGTCGGTCTTGCCCTCGGTAACGGTCTCCAGAGTGCAGGTGCCGACACCGAAGGTCAGCTTCACGGTCTCTGCGCCGGCGGGCATAGCAGCGCCGCTCATGAAGCGGCCCATTCCGCCGCCGTCCAGGGAGAAGTAGCCCTCGTTTACCTTGTAGGTATTGCCGGAAACAGCCTCAGCAGTAGCGGAGTCGGCAGAGCGAGTGGGGTTGGGGATAGCCAGAGTCTGCATACGGCGAGCCAGGTGAGCGGAAGCAGCCTCGTCCTCGGGCAGGGACTCTACGGATGCCTCGGGCAGGGTAGCGGCCCACTCCCAGATGGTGTCCAGAACCTTCTGAGGCATAGCGCCGCCGGTGGAACCGGAAGCGTTCTCGGTGATGGCCAGCAGCATGTCGCGGTCGGGCCATACGATGGTGAACTGACCCATAGCGCCGTCAGCACGGTAAACGCCTTCGGGACGGCACATCCAGATCTGGAAGCCGTAGCCGACGAAGTTATCCTCTGCGGGAGGATTGACGGCACGCTCGGTGGCGGACTCGTTCTGCAGGGTGGTAGCCAGCTTTACGTAATCCTCAGCCAGGATCCGCTCGCCTTCCCATACGCCGCCGTCAGCATACAGCTTCATGAGGCGCAGGTTGTCTTCGGTGGTGGCGCTCAGGCCGCCGCCGCCGATCTCCATGCCGTCGGGCATGCAGCTCCAGCGGAGGTTGTCGGCGTTGATGCCGATCTTGTCGAACAGACGGGGCTTCAGATAGTCATGCAGGCCCAGACCGGTCTTTTTCCGGACGATAGCGCCCAGGAAGGTGGAGCCGGTGGAGTTGTACATGAAGGCGGTGCCGGGCTCATGCACAACGGGGGTAGCCAGGAATTCTTTGATCCAGTCCATGCTGGGACGGGGCATGGTGTCCATACCGCAGCCCATGCACAGCACGTCGCGGACGCGGAGCTTCTTCAGGTTCTCGGAGGGGTTCTCGGGGATATCATCGGGGAAGATGTCCACGATTTTGTCTTCCAGCTTCAGCAGGCCTTCGGTGTAGGCAATACCGACGGCGGTAGCTGCGTAGGTCTTGGTGTGGGACTGCAGGCCGTGACGGATGCCGGGAGCATAGGGGGTCCACCAGCCTTCGGCGCAGACCTTGCCGTGACGCATGATCATGAGGCCGTGGGGCTCAGTCCAGCCCTCTTCCAGCTTGTTCAGCAGGGTTTCAATGGTAGCGGAAGGAATACCCACGGATTCCGGGGTAACTCTTTCGAATTCTTTACGCATAATTTCGACTCCTTTATTCATTTTCCTTTCCCTGACGGGATTCTCGCAGGATAATCATACTTCCGCTTTACGGAAAATGCATTTCATTTTCTCACCTGTTCTTTTATTTTTGTGCGGTTTAGCGGAAGAAAATGTCAGTGGGGACGTAAAATAACGGGAGAAAGGTTTTTTTGTACGCTTTAAAGGTTGAAAAAAGAAGAATCTCTAGTATAATATAACTTGATACCATGTGCGCAGAAGTGCGTTTGATATTTGATGGAATTCGGAGGAAACCCCGATATGAAAAAAGTCAATTTACGTTGGCAGCTGGTTGCCTACGATGTTCTTATTTTACTGCTGACCGCTTTCTTCTCCCGCCTGACCCGTCTGGACGGGGGCAGTATTTCCGAACGTAAGTTCATTTGCATGACGGTCCTGTTTGCCCTGTGCGTCATTGGCGCGAGAATTATCGGCGATGTCTATCGCCAGATCTGGCGGTACGGCGGCATTCAGTGCTATATTCGCCTGGTGGCTTCGGATGCCTGCGGTTTTGCAGCCTTCCTGGCAATTTCCGCCCTGGTTCAGGGAGCCTGGGTATCCATTGGCCTGACAACGGCCGTGATGGGCATCAACCTGCTGGGGGCTCTCGTGATCCGCATGGTGTACCGCTATGCCTATAAATGCTTCGATGAGGATTCCCTCCGTGGCAGATTTCTAAAGGGCCTGCTCCTCATCTTTGTGGGCAGCCGAATGACGGAAGGCCACGGCGATCCGGTGAATCGCATCAAGATCGCCATCATCGGCGCAGGCCGTGTCGGTGTGACCCTGGCGGAGGAACTGCTGAGCAATCCTTCCGCTGCCTATATTCCTCGGTGCTTTGTGGATGTCAGCCGGGAGAAAACAGGCCGAGATATCCATGGAATCCCTGTTTTGCCGGAGGAAGAGGCAACCCTGGATCAGCTCCATGTCCACGAGATCCAGGAGATCGTCTTTGCCGTTCCCGGTATGGCGGATGGGGATAGAAAGCGCCTGTATGAGTTCTATCTGAATGCGGGCTTTAAGATCAAGGTTTATGATTATCCCACCATGCAGTCTGCCGGCGGTAAGCGTTCTCTCCGGGAATTTGACATTGAGGAACTGCTGTTCCGCAAGCCCATCATGATCTCCGATGACAGAACCGATGCCTATTATCGGGATAAGGTGATCCTGATCACCGGCGGCGGCGGATCCATTGGTTCCGAGCTGTGCCGCCAGCTGGCCAAAATGCAGCCCAAGAAGATCGTCATTCTGGATGTCTATGAGAACGGCGCTTATGACGTGCAGCAGGAGCTGAAGATCGCCTACGGCAATCGGCTGGACCTGCAGGTGGAGATCCTTTCCATTACCAACAAACGGGCTATGGCCCGGGTCTTCGAGACCTACCGCCCCAACATCGTGATCAATGCCGCGGCCCACAAGCATGTGCCCCTTATGGAGCATAATTGCATCGAAGCCGTGGAAAACAATGTGTTCGGCACGAAAAACCTGGTGGAGCTCTGCGAGGAGTACGGCACAGCGCGGTTTATGATGGTGTCCACGGATAAGGCCGTGAACCCCACCAATGTCATGGGCGCCACCAAACGGATGTGCGAGATGATCGTCCAGAGCGCGGCCACCCATGGAAACGTGAAGTACAGTGCTACCCGATTCGGCAATGTCCTGGGCTCTGCCGGCTCCGTGATTCCTCTGTTTAAGCGGCAGATCGCCGCAGGCGGCCCCGTCACCATTACGGATAAGCGTATTATTCGCTACTTTATGACGATTCCCGAGGCTTCCATGCTGGTGCTCCAGTCCGGAGCCATGGCCAGAAACGGTGAGCTCTTTGTGCTGGATATGGGTCAGCCTGTCAAGATTTTGGATCTGGCGGAAAATATGATCCGCCTTTCCGGCGCGGGCAATATCGAGATTGTGGAAACCGGCCTCCGGCCCGGCGAGAAGCTCTATGAGGAACTGCTCGTAAAGACCGAAGAGCTGGATAAGACGAATAACAGCCTGATCTTTATTGAGCGGGATGTCCCCTGCAGCAAGGAAGCCATGGATGATAAGCTGGCGCTCCTGAAGGCCGCCTGCGATACTGGCAGCGATGATGCCGTCCGGGAGGCTCTGCGTCAGGCCGTACCTACCTATAAGCGCCCCGAGGAGGTCAATGCCAAGGCCGAGGAGGCAGCGGAGATGCAGAACCGGAAAGAACTGGTAAATGCGTAATTTAAGAGGAAATCGTATTATGAAAATCGGATTGATTATTGCTATTGAAAGTGAGCTTCAGGCTTTTCTGAAGCTGGGCGGGGACAGAACGGAGTTGTCTGTAAGCAACCGGAAGATCTACCGCACGGAAATCGGCAAGCACGAGATCTATGCCATGCAGTCCGGCTGCGGCGAGATCGATGCCGCAGCAGCTACCCAGCTGCTGATTACTAAATTTGACTGCGAGCTGATCCTGAATTTCGGTGTTACCGGTGCTCTGGACCGGAGCCTGAAGGTGGAGGATCTCTTCGTGGTGCGCAAGGTCTGCCACTATGAGTTTGATACCTCCTGCATCGATCCGGTGAAGGAGCACCAGTATGTGGAGTTTGCGGACGAATTTATTCCGCTGGATTCCCAGCTGGTGGAGTTCGCAAAATCCGTCTGCCCGGAGATCCGGGAAGCGGTGGTTGCCAGCGGCTGCAGATTCATCGAGAAGCAGGAGGAGAAGCTGGAGCTGGCTGCCCTGGGCTGCAACATCTGCGATATGGAGATCGCGGCCATTGCCAGAGTTTGCTTCCTTTCCGGCGTGCGCTGCCTTTCCATCAAGTGCATCAGCGATACCTTCGACGGCAACGGCGGCGATTTCATTCAGAATGTGACCAGAAGCGCGGAGATGGCCTTCCGGGTCATCCTGGATATCCTGCAGAAAATTTAAGAGAACGCCCCCAATTTTGGGGGCGGTTTTGCGTGGTTATATCTTGGGCGAAATGCACAAATCATCTTGTATTATTGAATGTTTCCTTGCGATTTGACGAAATTTCGGTATAATTATCTTACCGAGAAACCCCATACTATTTTTTGGAGGAATGAAAACAATGGTAACTTTAAACCGTCCCGATGATATGGTTCGTATCACCACCCTTGAGCTTGCCCAGGCGTTTATTGATGAGCAGATTGCTGCTATCCGCCAGCAGGTTGGCGAGAAGAAGGTTTTGCTGGCGTTGTCCGGCGGTGTGGACTCTTCCGTCGTTGCAGCCATGCTCATCAAGGCTGTGGGCAAGCAGCTGGTCTGTGTCCATGTGAACCACGGCCTGCTGCGTAAGGGAGAACCCGAGCAGGTCATCGAGGTCTTCCGTAACCAGATGGATGCCAACCTGGTCTACGTGGATGCCACCGATCGCTTCCTGGATAAGCTGGCCGGTGTAACCGATCCCGAGACCAAGCGTAAGATCATCGGCGGTGAGTTTATTGAGGTCTTTGCTGAGGAAGCCCGCAAGCTGGATGGCATTGAGTTCCTGGCTCAGGGCACCATCTGGCCCGACATTCTGGAGAGCGAGCACGGCATCAAGGCCCATCATAATGCAGGCGGCCTGCCCGAGGATATGCAGTTCGAGCTGGTGGAGCCTGTCCGCATCCTGTTTAAGGATGAGGTTCGTGTGGTAGGTGAGGCTCTGGGCCTGCCTCATGGCATGGTCTACCGTCAGCCCTTCCCCGGCCCGGGCCTGGGCGTCCGCTGCCCCGGTGCCATCACCCGTGACCGCCTGGAGGCTGTCCGTGAGTCTGATGCCATCCTTCGGGAGGAGTTCGAGAAGAACGGCCTGGTAGATAAGGTCTGGCAGTATTTTACCGTGGTGCCCGATTTCAAGTCCACCGGTATTAAGGACGGCAAGCGCGCCTTTGAGTGGTGCTGCATCGTCCGTGCCATCATCACCACCGACGTAATGACTGCCACCGTTGCCGAGCTGCCCCATGCGCTCATGGTGCATATCACCGACCGCATCACCCACGAGGTTCCCGGCATCAACCGCGTGCTGTATGACTTCACTCCCAAGCCCACCGGCACTGTGGAATTCGAATAATCCTGTAAAGCATCCAACCGGCAGACATTTTTAAAATGTCTGCCGGTTTTAAATTGACATTTCCCTACTCCTGACTTACAATATCGTTATACGATATCAATAAACGATATTGCGGGGGAGGTGCTGCTATGCCAAGGAAGTCCATGGTAATTCTGACGGAGGCCATGTTCTATGTGCTCATGGCTTTGCAAAAAAACGAAATGTGCGGAACGGATATTGCCGATGCCATCGATGCCGTCACGGATGGCCGGGTTCCCATGGGCCCGGCAACCCTGTACACCATTCTCGCCAAATTTGAAAAGGAAAAGTATATCAAGGAGACCAACGTGGAAGGCCGCAAGCGGACCTATGCCATTACGGATCGGGGCAGAGAAGCCTTTGATGCGGAGCTGGTCCGCCTCAACCGCTGCATCCAGGATGCGAAACGAGCAGAGGAGGGACAGATATGAACAGGACTTATGTTCCGGGCAAGACCTATTATCGTCTGCCGCCTTGCCCTGCCTACGATATTGCAAAGACGGAAAGCTGGCTGTCCGACCTGGCGGAGGAGGGCCTGTTCCTGGCAAAGGACGGGTTCTTTGCCGGTGTTGCGACCTTCGAGGGCCGGGAGCCTGCGCATGTGAAGTACCGCCTGGAGGCAATTCAGAAGATCGACGGATTTTTCTCCAATGCCGGCCTGGAGCCCGATGAGGAGCAGCTTGAACTGAGCGAAAAGTATTCCTGGGAATATGTGGCCAAGCGCAAGGACTTTTTTATCTACCGAAGCCTTGACCCCGATGCCCGGGAACTGAACACTGACCCGGAGGTCCATGCGCTGACCCTCAACGCGGTGAAAAAGCGGCAGCGGGAAGCCGTTTGTACAGCGGTGTTCCTCCTGCTTTTGTATCCGATCCTGATTACCAGGGGATGCGTTTTGCTGATGACGATTGCCCTTGGTACATGGTGCGCGAGCCTTGGCTTCCTGTGGGGTGTTCTGACCCTGGTGGATGAAATTGTCGCCTTTGTCTATCTGAAAAAGACTCAGAAATGCCTGCAAAGCGAGGGACATTACCGCTTTGCCCCGGATTGGAGGAAGCATGCGCGGTCTTACTTTCTGCGCAAGGCAATGAAAAACGCGGTTGCGGTTCTTTTACCCTTTGATTAGAGATAGCTGGTGACAAGATTTGACAAATATGGTATAATTATGGCAAATTTCCTCAGGAGGCAACCCATGAATCTGATTTATAAACTGTTTCATCTGGACCCGGATTCCCGGGAGGATACCATCGCCGCTACCTCCGGCCTTGGCATCGCCGTGAATCTGCTGGTTTCTATAGCGAAAGTCATTGTGGGTCTGCTGGCATCCTCTATCGCCATCGTTTCTGAGGGCGCCAATAACGCAGCCGATGCCCTGACTTCCGTGCTGACTTTGGTGGGTACCAAGCTGGCAGGCAAGCACCCGGATAAGGATCATCCCTTCGGCTATGGCAGAATTGAGTATTTGACCAGCCTTGTGATCTCCGTGCTGATTCTGATCACCGGCGTGGAAATGCTCACCAGCTCTGTGAAGCTGATTTTCCATCCGGAGGAACTGAGCATTTCCTACCTCTCTCTGATCATTGTGGCGGTGTCTGCGGTCATCAAATTTTTCCTGGGTGTCTATACCATCAGAATGGGCAAAAAGGCCGGTTCCGGTGCTCTGGAGGCCGTGGGCCTGGATTGCCGCAACGATTCCTTCGTTTCCGTCGTGACCATTGCTTCCGCTTTGGTTTTCTTGATTTTTCACTACTCCATCGACGCCTACGCCGGTGTGTTCACTTCCGTGATCATTATTAAGGCCGGTATCGAGGTACTGAAGGATACGGTTTCCGATCTGCTGGGCAGACCCGGCGAAAAGGAACTGGCTACGAAGATCTACCAGGAGGTGCTCCACACCCCCGGTATTGTGGGCGCTGCGGATATGATGCTCCATAACTACGGCCCCGAGGCCTATTCCGGCTCGGTCAATATCGAGATCGACCATAGTAAGACCGTGGGCGAGGTATACGAGGTGATCCATCAGCTGCAGCTGCGGATCATGCATGAGTATAAGGTGACCATGGTTTTCGGCATCTATGCCGTGGATAATGACCATGAATACATCAAGGCTCTCCGCAAGACCATCGCAAAGTTTGTTTCCGGACAGGAAAATGTCAAGAGCTTCCATGCCGTGTATCTGGACCAGAATTCCGACAAGCTCTACTGCGATTTCATCGTAACCTATGACCAGAAGGATTGGGACGGCCTCCGGGATAGCTTCGTAGAATACATGAAGGAGTTCTACCCCGATAAGGAAATTGAACTCACCATCGAAACGGAATTTGTATAATCCCATATGAGCGCAAAAAAGCTCCTGCTTTGCTGCCTCTCTGTAAAGAGGGCAGAAAAAGCAGGAGCTTTTTTCTGCGCCTGCCGCGTGGGGAGCAGGCAGATCCGTTTCCTTTCCAAAATGACACAAGTTTTTCCGGAATCCGTTTATTTTAGTTGGAATTTGCAATATTTTGTGCTATAATATTGAAGGGATTTTCAGAGGCAAACCGGATCGCCTGTTTGCCGTTTACACGGTATCTATTGTTTTTCAAACGACCGGAGGAAAACCGTTTCGGTTTTCTGCTTAAATTCTATTCAACGGAAGGAAATTATAGATCATGAAAAAAGCTGTTGTTGTTGGCGGAAGCAATGGAATTGGTCTCGCCATTACCAAGAATCTGATTGAAAAAGGCTACTTCGTATATATCCTCGACAAAGCCGCTCCGGACACGCAAGCCATCTCCAAGCAGGATTTTTCCTTTTTGCAGACCAATCTTCTCGACTTCCATGCAGAGGATTTCGAGCCGGTTACCAAGGATCCTGAGGTTGAGCTGCTGATGATCACTGCAGGTTTCGGAAGAGTATCGGATTTTGAATATCTTCACATTGCCGAGATCGACAATCTGCTTACCGTCAACACGGTTGCCGGCATTAAGATCGTCCGCCTGTTTTACGAAAAGATCAAAAATGAAAAGACCTTTTACTGCGGCATGATGGGCTCCATCGCCGGCCTCATCAGTTCCCCCATGTTTTCCGTATATGCCGCCTCCAAAGCGGCGGTTTGCCGCTTTATCGAGAGCGTCAATATTGAGCTGGAGAACGCAGGTGTTTCGAACCGCATTCTGAATGTTTCCCCCGGTTCTATTAAGGGAACACGATTCAACGGAGGTGGAAATGACCTTAGCCTTACCGCAGCCCTGGCTGACCAGATCGTGTGCCACCTGATGAACCACGATGAGCTGTTTATCCCGGAATATGATGAGATCTATCAGGGTGTGCTGGCTCGCTACCATGCCGATCCCTACGCCTTCGGACTGCAGAGCTACCAGTACAAGAAAGAATCCGGCAGAGCGGTCAATGAGAACAGAGTCCGCATCGGTTATCTCTCCGGTACATTCGATCTTTTCCATGTGGGCCACCTGAATCTGTTGCGCCGCGCAAAGCAGAACTGCGACTACCTGATTGTTGGTGTTCATCCTGATGCTTCGCACAAGGGAAAGCAGACCTTCATCCCCTTTGAGGAGCGGATGGAGATCGTTGGCGCCTGCAAATATGTGGATAAGGTTGTTCCCTCCTGCCGGGAGGACAGCGATGCATGGGATCTCTGGCACTATAACCGCCTCTTCGTCGGCAGCGACTATAAGGGAACGGAACGGTTCCAGCGCTATGAGGAATACTTCAAGGACAAGGGCGTTGAGATCATTTACTTCCCCTACACCCAGGGAACCAGCAGCACACAAATCCGTGAAGGCATTCTGGAGTCAAAAGAAAAATAAGAAAACTGCGCAGCTCTTTGATAAGAGCTGCGCAGTTTTTATTTCTGATCAGGCAATTACGCTGAACGATCAGCGGTAATTACAGGGTTTTCAGATACTCCATGAAGTTCTGCTTATTCTCAAGAGCGGTGGTAGTCGGTCTGCCGAGGTCATCTCTTGCGCCGATGGAGCACTTCACTTCGATCATGCTGAGCTCGTTCCGTGCCTTTGCTGCTTCCAGCTCTCTGTCCAGACACTCAAAAGTATCAACGCAAACAGCGTTGGGATAGCCGCAGGCCTTGGCGATCGCAACCAGATCGATGTTGCTTGCTACGGTGGGCATGCCGCCTACTGTTTCGTGGGCACCGTTGTTGATGATCACGTGAACCATATTCTTAGGCGCGTTTGCACCGAGGACAGCCATGGAACCCATGTGCATAAGGACAGCACCGTCGCCATCCACACACCAAACTCTTGTATTCGGCTTGTTGATTGCAACGCCAAGGGCGATGGAGGAAGAGTGTCCCATGGAACCGACTGTCAGGAAATCATACTTGTGGCTCTGGCCATTGGCAACACGGGTCTCGAAGAGCTCGCGGCTTGCCTTGCCGGTGGTAGAGACAATGGGATCTTCTCCGCTTGCCTTTACGATGTGCCGGATGATCTCTTCTCTGACCATCTTATTGTCGTTTTCGTATTTTACCTTGCCGTCATAGGAGATGGCACCCTTGCGGATCACGAAAGCCACATCCTTGCCCTCGGCGAGTACCTTCTTGTACTTTTCCATCACGGCTGCGACTTCTTCATCGGTGGTATCCTTGCCGATGGCAAAGGCTTTGATGTCCATATCTTCCAGCAGCTTTACCGTAACCTCGCCCTGATAGATGTGCTGAGGCTCGTCATGAATACCGGGTTCGCCTCTCCAGCCAACAATAAACACCACCGGAATTGCGTAAACCTTGTCATTCAGAAGGGATGCAACCGGGTTGATGATGTTGCCTTCGCCAGAGTTCTGCATGTAAACGACGGGAACCTTACCTGTAGCAAGGTGATAGCCTGCTGCAAGAGCGGTGCAGTTGCCTTCGTTGGCAGCAATGACATGATGCTTCGGGTCAATGCCGTACTCGTTCATCAGGTAGTTGCATAATGCTTTTAACTGAGAATCGGGAACTCCCGTATAGAAGTCCGATCCGATGATTTCCAATAATTTTTCAACCTTCATTATCCTAACCTCCTGCGTACTTCCTCAAGCTCGGCAACCGTATCAATTTCGACGATCTGATTACTTCCGACAGGGTGGACGGAAAGACGAAATTCCTGGATGTGTTTGTTGACAACATCATCCCAGAACAAAGTTTCGTATCCGTCTTTGCCGTATTCCGCAACCATCGCGTCATACAGCACCTTTGCATCATCCTTTTTGAAGAAAGCAATACCGGTCATGTTGTATCTGTCATCACCGACTTTGCCAACTCTGGTGATCATGCCGTTCTCATCCTGGTCAAATACCCAGTCATCGGAGTGGCCGGGAACCATTTTTCCGTAATAGCAGGACTCCGCTAAATCTGCCTGGAAGATAGAGTCGTCAGAAACGAACAGGTCAGCCTCACAGATGAAGCAATCGCAATCCAGCAAATAGTCCTTTGCAGCATATACAGAGGAAATATTGTTGATCGTTTCGTAAACCTCGTTCTTAACGATCTGCAAATGGCTGTATTTTTCTGTTAAGTAGTCAAACTGCTCGCCGAGATAACCGACAACGACCACGATTTCTGCAACGCCTCTTTTTACAAGACCGTCAATAACCGTTTCGATCATCGGCTTTCCCCCAACTGTTACAAGGGGCTTGGGTGTCGTATCCGTAACGGGACGCATTCTCGTTCCCATTCCGGATGCCATCAATATCGCTCTTTCCATGAAACCGTATCCTCTTATAACGTGTCGATTAAAGAGATAATGTCCTTAATGGGCATCAGTCTGTCGTCAACCTCTTTCGCTCTGTGGTGGCGAAGGATATCTTTTGCGGTCTCTTCCATTGCGGGGAATGCGCTTCTGGTCAGCTGGTTTGCGTAGATGACAATGTTTGCGCCGTGCTCAGCCAGCTCTTCCTCTGTAATCACATTGAAAGAAGAAGGTACCACAACGATGGGGGTTTCCTTATCTTCTGCTCTGAACTTATCGCAGAACTCAACGATCTCGGCAGGATCCTTCTTGCGGCTGTGGATCATGATGCCGTCAGCGCCGGCCTTCACGAAGGCTCTTGCTCTGGTCAGAGCGTCTTCCATACCGCGTTCCAGAATGAGGCTCTCAATACGGGCGATGATCATGAAGTCATCGGTAAGCTGCACTTTCTTGCCGGCAGCAATCTTGGCAGAGAAGTTTTCAATGGTATCCTGGGTCTGTGCGACCTCGGTACCGAACAGGCTGTTCTTCTTGAGGCCGGTCTTATCCTCGATGATCACGGCAGAGACGCCCATCTTCTCCAGAGAACGAACGGTATAAACAAAGTGCTCCGTAAGTCCGCCGGTATCGCCGTCAAAAATGATGGGCTTCGTGGTAACTTCGGTTACATCGTCGATGGTACGGAAACGGCTGGTCATATCAACAAGCTCGATATCCGGCTTGCCCTTTGCGGTGGAATCGCAGAGAGAGGAGATCCACATGGCATCGAACTGATCCAGTCTGCCTTCATGCTCTACTACGGTCTTTTCTGCGATCAGGCCGGTCAGACCGCTGTGAACCTCGATTGCCTTTACAACAGGACGCATCTTCAGAAGCTGTCTCAGTCTCTTTCTGCGGAACTCGGGCATGGCCAGCTTTTCCTTGATCTTTGCGTCAATATGCTTAACATTCTCGTTATAGGTATAAGGAACGTCAATGATCTTTCCTCCGTATTCGCTCAGGAGCTTTTCAACATTGTCGCGAATTGCTCTGGTAGGACCGGAAAGCCAGTTGTCGCCGTGGATAACATAATCAGGATGGATCTCAGCGATCACAGCATCATACATAACGGTATCCTGGGTAACAACCTTGTCAACGCCGGGAGTCGACTTCACCAACTCAACTCTTTCCTCAAAAGAGATGGTGGGGAAGCGGTCGAACTTCACCATTGCTTCATCGGTAAGGACACCAACAATGACCTCGCCATACTTCTTTGCTTCGTTGATAATATTCAGATGACCCTCGTGGATCACATCGGTTGTAAAACAAGTATAAACCTTTGCCATTTTTAGGCCTCCTTTATTTCTTATACACTACAGGAATCTGTACGCCTTCCTGCACCAGAGCTTCTTTGAACACGACAAAGAAATCTTTGATATCCTGCTCATCGATTGCGCCCAGTGCGCAGAGACGGAAGGTATTGGTTGTAGAAATCTTACCGGGGTAAATGGTAAATCCGCGCTCGTAGCAATAATCATGGACCTTCTCAAAGCTCCAGTTCTCATCGTCGGGATAAATTGCGGAAGATACCAGGCCAGTGCGCCACTCGGGCTTGATGACCTGTCTGAAGCCAAGCTCATCAAGGCCTGCATTAATCGCATTAAACACTCTGGTGTGTCTTGCCCACTTTGCTTCTTCGCCTTCAGCCCAGTACTCCTTCAGAGCCTGAATCGTGGCGTAAATGGTCTGAACAGGGGGAGTGAAATGCATCTCGCCTGTCTTCTCAAAGTAGTCATACTGCATATAAAGATTGCAGTAATAGGATCTCTTGGGATAGTTCTTGCTCTGCTCAATGATTGCTCTGTTGCCGATCACGAAGGAAAGTCCGGTAAATGCCATCAGACCCTTCTGGGCAGATGCCATACAGAAGTCGATATTGTCTTCCTCGACATTGATTGGTCTCATTGCATAAGAGGAGGTGGTATCCACTGTGAAGATCGCGCCGTACTTGTGGGCAAGTGCGCCGATCTCTCTGATGGGGTTGCAGATACCGGTACCGGTCTCATTGTGGGTAGTGTGGACCAGTGCAATATCCGGATTCTCCTGCAGCGTCTTTTCCACGACCTTCAGATCGGGGCGCTGATCGACCGGGAACTTCAGATCAATGTGCGGAAGCCCGTAATACTCGCAGACCTCAACCGCGCGGGTAGAATAAGCGCCGTTGTTGACGACCAGCACCTTCTTGCCTTCCGGCAGCAGAGAGTTGATGCAGACATCAATATTGATGGTGCCGGAACCGCAGAACAGCACGGAAGTGTACTTGTCCAGGTCACCGTGGACAATCTTAACGAGGTCCTCCCGAAGTCCCTTCATCAGTCCGCCGAACTCTTTCTCTCTCGGGCAGATATCCGGCACGACCTGGGCATATTTGACAGTATCGGTTGTGGTGGAAGGGCCAGGATTTAATAAAACATTTCTTTTAACGGATTCCATTATGATTTCCTCCCCAATAGCTTGTTTTTGGTTGATTTCAAAAGATTATAGGTTTTATATACAAATTCGCTTCGCTCATAGTAATTCATACGGATCTCCTGCTTCACAGCTGCCAGGTAGAATCTTGCTTTCTTGCCGGCAGGTACTGGCTCTGCAGTCTGCGGGGTCAGCGAAGGATAGCGAATCGGCTTACCGCTCACGGCATCCTCAATGATATCAATGATCATGCTGCAGGAGCGTCCGATGTTGGAGAAATTCCGCTTTGCGTAGTCTTCCGTTTTTGCCCGATACGTCGGATAGTCAGCGACCATCTGTGCAATGAAGCCGGAAAGCGCTTCCTTTGTGGTCTTCTCTACAAAGTCATATTCGCAGGACGGGAATCTGCTGGGGGTTACATCCGGGATCAGCCAGTTGGAAACGGATACCGCGGGAACACCCATCATAGCTGCCTCGCTCATGGTAGAGGATTCTTCGGATACCAGAATATCCGATGCGATGATCGCATCAAAAATATTCATGGAGGGCGGCAGGATCGTTACTCCTTTTACGTTGGCATGCAGCTCCTGCATTTCCCGGATATTTTTCACAACCTCCGGGAACTTTTCGGGATTGGCATCCCACTGCTTGATCAGAATGTTCACGCCAAGGGGCAGCATGGCCTGCACGAAGTCATCCTGCTTGTGATCGTTTTCCCATGCGGGGGCATAAAGTACTGTCTTCTTATTGGGGTCCAGTCCGTATTTTTCATAGAAATTCTTTCGGTAGCTTTCCTTGTCGAGCTTTGCTACCACATCCGCCTTCGGCCAGCCTACCTTGTACATACCCATGCGCGGTCTCGTATAAAACCACTGGGAGCACTGATTCCAGTTGTCTACCCATTGGTCGCTGGGGAGAATACCGATATCGTATTTGTTCCAGGGCTCCCGATACCAGATATCCGGCCAGTTTCCGTACTGCTGGATAATGTCATGGAGCATAATCACCGAAAACTTGCTGTATTGCGGGAAATTTACATGCTGGCAGTATACGCCGATCTCGCATTTGGCAAACTTATCATCAGTAACGGTGGTTTGATACCCTCTTTTCTCCGCTTCTTCCGCAAGATAATTCATGAAGGTTTTTTCCGCCGTATCCATGTAGATAAAAGTGATTTCTTTTTTTAGGTTCACAGTTACATCCCCTTAAATCGGATTAATGCAATCAGCTTCTTGCGGAACAGCACTGCGCCGACGCCTATTGCAAGGACCAGGAGCAGACGAAGGACCATGGCATTGTACATCATTGCGATGATCACAGCGCCGATGCACAGAAGCAGGCAGCTGATAAAGATAAAACGATTATCAAACACAGGCTCGTTATCCATATGCTGACGCGAGATCTTCTTCATAAACAGATAGTGCATCACCATGAACACGAAATAGCACACCAGTGTTGTATAGCCGGCGGCAATGAAACCAAAAATCGGAATAAAAATATAATTCAGAACGACATTCAGCATAGCTCCGATTACAGATGCCACCATGACAAACTTGGTGGAACTGTAATAGAACTCCACCGCGCTGAACAGGCCGTAACAGAAAGTGAAGTATACGGATATTGCCACCGCAGGGATGACCCAGACCGCTTCCAGATATTCGCGGGTTCCCAGAATCAGCACGATTTCAGGCGCAACGAGAATAGCGCCCAGGGTCATAACCCCAAGGAGAATGCAAAGCAGGTTGCAGTACTTCTTCATGGAGGCATAGTCTTTTTCCCGGAGTTTGGCGTAGAGCCAGGGCACCAGGGAATTGTTGATCGCACCTACAAAGATATTCATGATCATGGAGACCTGATAAGCAAGGCTGTAGATTCCGGTCTTTGCTTCTCCGCAGAAGGCGTCGATCATGATTCTGTCGGACTGGCCAAGCACGATCAGGGAAAGATAATGGGGGATCAGGGGAATATTAAAGGTCAAGCCGTGGACCCAGTATTCCTTTACATAGACCACCGGAGACTTCACAAAATGGTAGATGTAGAAGAAGCCGCCGAACAGGATCTGAATCGAAAGGAAACCCCAGATCACCGCGTTGGCTCTGAGACTCGTGAAAAACAGCAGAAACAGGCTCACAAGGGGGGTCAGAACCGATGAAAGCAGCGTTGCGGCGATCATCTTCATGTATCGGTATTCCACGCGCTGACGCACGGACCAGAAGGAGAAGGATGGGAAGGTCAGGAAATACAGGAACATCAGATACACGGTAACGGGATCCATCTTCAAAAGATTTCTCCAGAAAGAGCTTCCGATCAGATAGATGCCGAAAAAGATCAGGGTGATCAGTGTACTCAGGCCCTGCATGGAGGAGGTATAGCGGTCACGATCGTCTTCCAGATCGATCATTGCCTTGGTAAATACACCGCAGTACAGGTTCAGTGTTGCAAGGATGATGAGGATATTGCACCAGGACTGGAACAGGGAATACTGGCCGTATTCGCCTTCTGTCAGCACTCTGGTGTAAATCGGAATGACGATAAAGGCAATTCCTTTTTGCAGAATATTACACAAGGTATACCACAGGGAGGCTTTTGCTTGTATCGGCATCCCTTGGTATTTTTTTATAAACCCAGAAATCATTCATTCACCTGTTTCCGGATATCCGTCCAGATATCCTTCATGTTCTTGTGGCTGGTCTCTTTCCAATACAGGTCGTATGCCTGCTGATAAGTTGCCGATCTGGATGCTTCCGGGCAATCCTTATATTTGGCGATGGCTTCTCCAAGCTCTGCTACAGTTTTGCACTTGGGACCGGCCATGGCAACCTCGGGATCGAACATCAGTCCCCGGTCGCCGTGGATGTACTCGTCATAATCCGGCACAAAGAACATAAGGCCCTTGCCGAAATACATTGCGTCAATAAAGCAGGAGGAATAATCCGTGACGAGGAAGGTGATATAGGGATAGAGCACATTCACATCAAAATTGCTGTTCAGGGTGATAATATGCTCATCTGCGGAGGCTTCACCGGCACCCTTATCCGCAGAATGTGCCTTCTGGATCCACAGAACGTCATTCTCCAGTATCACGTTTCGGATACTCTCCGTTAAGTTGGCAAAATCATTGTTCGCATTGGAGCGGAAGGTGGGAAGATACAGAAATACGCGTTTTCTGTCCTTGATCAGATCAACGATCTCCTGCTCTTCCTTGGTATAGCAGTGGCATTCCTGCACCCGGGGATATCCTGTCATGATGATATTTTTATCCGGCAGGCGGAAGCCTTCCTTCAGCATATCAAAACCCACAGTGGACTGGGTTGCGTAGTAGCACTCGCCCCAGCCGCCTCTGGCTTCAAAAAGCTGCCGGAACCATTTCTGATCATGTAGGAACAGACGAAGCCCATAGGAGACGGGGTGCAGCTTCTTCTTTTCCTGCTCGTCATGGCTGGCAAAACCGATTCCTTTTCCTACCACGCCGTGCCAGAGGTTGATCCGCTTGGCAAAATAGGAAAGGCCGGGCAAAACCTCACCCTTGAAATTCCGGTAGTCATTGGGGGCGTTGTTCACGATATGGTACTTAGCGTGCTTGTGGAAGTAGATGGATTCGGGAGAATCAATCATGTAGGACTCATAGCCAAGTCGGTTCAATTCCCGATTGACTGCCTCGTTTCTGGTTACCCACACCACATGGGAAAGTCCCAGCTGCTCCTTATTTTCCACCAAATACTGGTATAAAAATCTGGGGTTATCTGCGAATTTTCCGCCAAACCAGGCGTCAAACAGAACGATATCTTCTGACCGGTGAATAAAAGCGCATTTCACAGCATCCGGGATGTTGGTGAATTTATTCAAAATTTTCCGAAGGACCATATCTTTACTCCATTTTATCAGAGATTTGCCTCTTTCAGGTATCTTTTCACCGCATCCTGCCAGGTGGGCAGGGGAGTGAAGCCGGCTTCTCTCAGCTTGCTCTTGTCCAGACGGGAATTGCTGGGACGGGCAGCCTTGGAAAGGCCGTATTCCTCGGTGGTGACGGGAATGATCTTGGTGGTCAGACCGTACTGCCTGTAGAACTCCACACAGAAGTCATACCAGCTGATGTAACCACCCTCGTTGGTAGCGTGGTAATAGCCGTACTTCTCGGTCTCACACATATCGACCAAAAGACGGGCAAGGTCAAAGGTATAGGTCGGCGTACCGATCTGGTCGTTGACGACCCGTACTTCATCATGGGTCTTGCCCACACCGATCATGGTCTTGATGAAGTTCTTGCCGTTGAGGCCGAATACCCAGGCAATACGCACGATGAAATATTTTTCCAGGGTGTTTGCCACAGCCAGCTCGCCCTCCAGCTTGGTCTGTCCGTAGACATTCAGGGGCTTGTAGTCCTTGCAGTCCGGCTGCCAGGGATCGGTGCCCTGACCGTCAAAAACATAGTCGGTGGAAAGATAGAGCATCTTGCAGTCCAGCTTCTTGCAGACATCCGCAATATTCTGAGTACCACCGGCATTTACTCTTCTGACAGCCTCGACCTTGTCATCATCCTCTGCCATGTCTACGGCAGTCCATGCTGCGCAGTGGATCACGGCATCGGGATTCACTTCACGGATCGTCTTTTCCACGGCAGCTGCATCCGTAATATCCAGCTGCACATAGGGCATGGTGGTAACAGCGGAACCGTCGGCTACACCGGAATACTGGGGAGCCATATCGGAGCCAACGCCCTCATAGCCGCGCTTTGCCAGTTCATTCATCACATCGTGACCCAGCTGTCCGCCGACACCGGTTACGAAAAACCTCATTTAGTTTCTCTCCTTGTAGTTCTTCTCGATCCAGTTGAGGTACTCACCGGAGGTGCACTCCTCGGTCCACTTCTTGCCTTCCTCGGACAGATACCAGTCGATGGTCAGCACGATGCCGTCCTTGAACATGGTGGTAGGTGCCCAGCCCAGCTCTGACATTGCCTTGGCAGGATCAATAGCATATCTCTGGTCATGGCCGTGACGGTCACCTACATGGGTGATGAGGCTCTCGGGCTTGCCCAGCTTGTTCAGAATGATCTTAACGATCTCGATGTTTGCCTTCTCGTTGTGGCCGCCCAGGTTGTAGACCTCGCCCACTCTGCCCTTTTCAATGACAGCCAGAATGCCGTAGCAGTGATCCTTGACATACAGCCAGTCACGGACGTTCAGGCCCTCGCCGTAGACAGGCAGGAGCTTGTCATGGGTGGCATTGTGGATCATCAGGGGAATCAGCTTCTCGGGGAACTGATAGGGACCGTAGTTGTTGGAGCAGCGGCTGATGGTCACAGGCAGACCGTAGGTTCTGTGGTAGGCCAGTACCAGCAGGTCGGCGGATGCCTTAGAGGTAGAGTAGGGGGAAGAAGTGTGCAGAGGGGTGTCCTCATGGAAGAACAGGTCGGGTCTGTCCAGGGGCAGATCGCCGTAAACCTCGTCGGTAGAAACCTGATGATATCTCTCAATGCCGAACTTCCGGCAGGCGTCCATCAGAACCGCAGTACCCAGAATGTTGGTCTCCAGGAAGATCTGGGGATTGGTGATGGAGCGATCCACATGGGATTCAGCGGCAAAGTTCACCACGATATCCGGCTTCTCTGTCTCGAAGATCTTCTCGATGGCTTCTCTGTCCCGGATGTCGGTCTTGTAGAACTTGTAGTTTTCGTTCTTCAGTTCTTCCGCAATGGTGGAAGGGTTGGCGGCATAGGTGCAGACGTCCACATTGATGACTCTGTATTCAGGACGCTCTGCCAGCAGCAGCTTGCAGAAGCAGTTTCCAATAAAGCCGGTACCACCGGTAACCAAAATTGTCTTTTTCATTTCAGCAGTTCTCTCCATATACAAACTGATTGTCGGAATCACTCAGATTCGGACCGATCTTATCTTTCTCACTGAGGACAGGCTCAATTCCGTTCAGAAGGGAACCCCAGTCCACATTTACTTCGGGGGCATCGTAACGCATACCGCCTTCAGAGGGCTTGTTGTATACGTTATCGCACTTATATCGGAATTCCACATCCTCGGTCAGGGTCAGGAAGCCGTGGGCGAATCCCCGGGGAATAAAGAACTGACGGTGATTCTCCGCGGTCAGTTCCACGGATACCCACTGGCCGAAGGTGGGACTGCCCTTGCGGATATCCACAGCCACATCGATGACCGCGCCCTTGGTGCAGGATACCAGCTTGGCCTGGGCATAGGGGGGATTCTGCCAATGCAGACCGCGAAGAGTTCCTTTTTGTGCGGAAAAAGACATATTATCCTGCACAAATTCCGTGGTGATGCCCATGGCCTCATATTTGGGCTTGTTGTAGGTTTCTGTAAAATATCCTCTGTGGTCGCCGAAAACATCGGTTTCGATGATCAGAACACCGGGGATCTTGGTTTCAATCGCTTTCATATTCGATATCCTCTTATCCCTTGAAATCCATAATGTCCTTGTGGGTCACATCCAGGAACTTGCCATCCAGAACATCCTTCAGATACTGGCCGTACTGGTTTTTCTTCAGAATCTCGTAGACCTCCATGACCTCTTCTCTGGTGATCCAGCCGTTTAAGTAAGCAATTTCCTCCAGGCAGGCGATCTTGCGGTGCTGGTGGGTCTCCACGGTCTTGACGAAATTGGTGGCCTCAACCAGGCTCTCGTGGGTACCGGTATCCAGCCAGGTAAAGCCCTGACCCAGAAGCTCCACGTTCAGAGCGCCATTTTCCAGGTAGATGCGGTTCAGATCGGTGATCTCCAGTTCACCTCTGGCGGAGGGCTTCAGATTCTTTGCGTACTCCACGACCTTGTTATCGTAGAAATACAGACCGGTAACGCAGTAGTTGCTCTTGGGGTGCTGGGGCTTCTCCTCGATGGAGATTGCTTTTCCGTCTTCATCGAACTCCACGATGCCGAAGCGTTCGGGATCATCCACATAATAACCAAACACGGTGGCACCCTTTCCGGATTCCGCGTTTTTGACTGCTGCCTGCAATCTCTTCTTGAGGCCGTGGCCGGCGAAAATATTATCGCCCAGCACCATGGCAACACAATCATCCCCAATAAAATCGGCACCCAGAATAAATGCCTGTGCAAGACCGTCGGGAGAAGGCTGCTCTACATAGCTCAGGTGAACGCCGAACTGATGGCCATCGCCTAAAAGCTGCTCAAAACGGGGCAGATCCTGGGGGGTAGAAATGATCAGAATATCCCGAATACCGGCGCTCATAAGAACAGACATGGGGTAGTAGATCATAGGCTTATCATAAATTGGGAGAAGCTGTTTTGAAGTGACTTTTGTCAGGGGATATAAACGGGTACCGGAACCGCCGGCAAGAATAATACCTTTCATTTTCAACTCTCCTTTTTATTAGAAATTCCGCAGGCAAGCATCAGAAGCATGGCGACACCCCAGAGCATCCAAAGGTCAAATTTGGCGACCCAGTTTGAGAAAAACGACAGTGCACAGGGAACCATCGCAACTCCCAATACAAGCAGTGAGAAGGGGCCTTTGCTGGCTTCAAAATAGCTCTGCATGATGCCAAACACCAGACTCCACAAAAGGATACCCAAAACGCCCCATGCATGGAAATCGTAATAGAAGCTGCCGATCATATTTGTCGTATTCAGATAGGGGTTCACCTGATAGTATTCTCCACCCTTTTCAAGGGCTTTCAAGCGACTGCTCCGCAGCAATACATTGAAGGGTGCAAACTGGCGTGCACCGTAAGTATATCCCTCCAAATGGAGAACCGCCTCATTAAAATTATCATGGCTGACCGTCAGATAGCCATACAGGAATGCTTGAGAAGGGGATAAGGTGAAGGTTGTTTTCACCGGCTCCCGTGGCTCTGTTGCAGGCACAGTCGGTGCCTCCGTTGGTGCAGTAGTGGGTGCATCCGTTGGTGCAGTAGTGGGTGCCTCCGTTGGTGCAGTAGTGGGTGCTTCCGTTGGCTTGCTTAAGGTGATCGTGGCAGGCTCAAAAAACACCTTCAACTGAGAATCCGTATAATTTCGCAGCTTAGACACGCCAAGGTACACGCCGGCAATAACAACCAGGCAAAGGATCAACGGAATCAGCTTTTTTCCATGTGTATAGAAAACGACCACAGTAAAGCAAAGTGCTGTTACCATAAATACACCGCGGGAAACCACGAGGACAGGGAAAAGAATAACATGGTAAAAAATACACAACAACAGGATCAGTTTTTTCAGAAGGGATACCTTCCCCTTGCAGATCGTATAATAGCATAGTCCTGCCACCAGAGTAGCACCTACCGCAAAGGGATGAAATTTGGTGTAAAACGCATTATAAGCATTCACGTTGCTGGAAAAGGCAGGAATAAATCCCCGGATCTTTATATTGATTAAGAAGCAGCCTATTCCGATCAGTGTTGTAACGATACAGACAGTAAACAGCCTGTTCTCTCGGTAGGCAAGCCTAAGTGAGCCGATATGAAGATTCTGATTAATATTGCTGGTCAGGCGATAAAGCGGCGCTCCACAATGCAATCCGATAGTGGCACCGATCTGAAACAGGAAGTACGTTCCTGCAATGAGCAGCCAGGTCTCCACCTGCCAGGGCTTCTGGTACTGGGCAAGACGCAGAGCAGCAAGCCCAAGGGTCCCCAGCCAGGTTGCATGGAACATGGCGCGAACATCCATCCAGTTCCAATTTGCAACACCTATCACAATATAAAAATACCCGAAAACAGCGGTAAGAAGCAGTAGACCACCTGTCAGAAACGGGAAACTCGGAGAAGTCAGAATACCGCTGCTAACTACCAGTGTGCTGATTCCGCTATAGAGTGCAACTTTTAACCAATTCGGTCGTTTCATTTCCAATACTGATCTCTCCTGTTCAAACTGATATTGTTTCCTGGCACGTGATCATCAATCACTTGATCTTTTGGTAATCTCCAAAAAGTACCAGCCATAGGTCACAAACGAGGGATACCATACGAAGCTGCCCGTCGCTGCTGTTTTTATATAACCGCAGGATTCCCGACATACTCCGTTCTTTCAGGCATTTTTCTCGTTCGGTTAATCTTGCAAGCTTTTCCTGCAGCATCTGCGAGCCTGCATTGCTTACAGGAAGCTCCGCACCGCAAAACGCTTCCATCTGTCCCTTGCTGCGGGCAATATCCTGCAGTTTTCTCTGCAGGTCCAGCAGCTTCGTTATGCGGTGCTCTTCGTGGGCGGTATTATTATCATGTCTTCGATGATAAGCACCGACAAATTCATATTCATAAAACCCTTGCTGATCTGCCGCAAGAACGGTCAGCATCAGGTCGTGGGGGACTTTCACATCTCTGATCGCAGAATAGTGTTCCGCAAAAAATGTTTTCCGAAGGCACATGATCATTCCCGGCCAGCGATAGGCGCGCATAATATCCGAAACGCTGATGGAAATCAGTTCTCCTGTCTCCTTAACCGGCCGCTCCAGGAAGCCGTACATCTGCTGACCGTCTGCATTGATGATCTCATATCGGCTGCTGAGCAGGCAGATGTTGGGATTTTCTTCCATAATTCTGGTCATTCGTTCAATTTTCGTATTCTTCCAGATATCATCCTGATCGGAAAGGAAGACGATCTCTGCATCGCACAGATCGATTGCATGGTAAAAATTGCGAATATACCCGAGATTCTCTTCATTTCTGTGCAAATGCCAACAGTCCCCGAGGGCGTATTCCCGGATATAGTTCTCTACGATCTCCACCGTTTTGTCAGTAGAACCATCATCACACAGAACTACCTGATCCGGCTTCTGTGTTTGTGTGCGCAGCGAATCCAGCTGCTCCCGGATAAAACGTTCTCCGTTATACAGTGCTACCGCAACTGCAGTTTTCATGCAAACCACCTTCAGTTTCGGAATGCTTTCCGAATTATTTGATAAAACAGGGGCGAGGACAGCAAATATACTCTTGCTGCCAATGCCTGAGAGCGGGATAAGGTACCCAGATACTTCTTATATTCTTTCAGCGGAACATCCTTTTCTAACCGGGTAAACTCGGAATAAGGAAGCTGCACAGCTGCCTTTTTCAGCGTTGCCAGATAGTATCTGGCGCATCCCTTGGTTGCAAACAGCCGGGCGGTTGCCTTGTCCTGCTTTTCCATGTTGGCTACCGTTCGCTGGAAGCTGCCGATTCCGCTCATAAATTTCGATATTGCGCCGTTATGGCTCAGAGATCCCTGACGAATGACGTACAGATAAAGCGCATTCTCAATAATTGCAACCTGATCCGCTGCGTTGATCACCTCTGCAATGTAGGGAGCATCCTCGCAATAGTGGCAGTTTTCATCAAAATACAAATGATCTTTGAGGAAGATCTCCCGCTTCATCAGCAGGCAATATACACCGAGCCACTGGGTGCAGTAGCGGTCCATGGCTTCTTCCGCTGTTGTTTTGCGGAAGCTCAGGGGATTTACTGCCTCCGGTGCCTGATTCTTCTCCGGATAATACTCCTGATAACGGCAGATGGCTAAATCAGCCTCTGCCTTAGTTGCAGCGGTATACAGGTATTCCAGATATTCCGGACGGGGAATGTCATCTCCGTCCACGAAGCCGATCCAGGGGGCATCCGACTGCCGCAGTCCCGTATTTCGGGCAGAAGCGGCTCCGCCATTTTCTTTTGAGATCAAAAGATATGGGAAAGAAGCACTTTGCAGCCGCTGAGACAGAATCTCTACTGTATGATCCTTGGAGCCGTCATCTACAAATATGGCACGGAATTCCCGAAAAGACTGGCTCTCCAACGCGTTTACGATCTGATCGCAGAAAGCAGCGTTGTTATAAAGCGGAATGATGAGATCAATGGCGTAACTCATGCTTCGTTTCCTTTCACCCGTTCCCAGGTTCCGGTTTCCGGATTCCATCTTTTCAGAATGCGGTTGGTACCCACTACCATGGATCCGGCAGGGATTGGCTTGCTTACAATGCTTCCGGCGCCGATGATACATCCGTCGCCGATATCCGCTCCGGCGAGAATTACTGCGTTTTCTCCGATCCAAACCCGGTCACCGATGCGTGTCGTACCGGAAACCAACGCTCTCCGGTTGGGAATGGAGTCCGGAGAATCGGGATTATCTCCGTTATAGCATCCATGGCTGGTATCGCTGATGAAGCACTTAGAGGCGATCAGCACATCCTTGCCGATCTCTACGTGATTCAGGGCGACAATATGGGTCATATCTCCCATCTCGCAGTTGTCCCCAATCAGCAAAGTCTGTTTGGTTCCGTCCAAATCAAAACGGCAAAACCGCCCTGTAGTCAGACCTTTACCACCCTCCAGAGACTTACCGCCCCGCATATACACCGGTCTGCGGATCAGTCTTGCCTGTGGAAAGAATACTTTGGTTACGACCAGAGAATATGCTGTTTTCACAAACTCCGAGGGAGAATATCGATTGCCCATAGTATTATCCTCTTGCTTCCTCGATCTTTTGAATTTTTTCTTCATCGCCCCAGACAGCTTTGGAGTCGTAGGGTCTATCGGGGAATGCGCCGTATTTCAAGGTGATGTCAAAGCCGTTTTCCTTGATAAACCGCTCCACGCGATCCGCCAGCTTCTCGGGCTTGCCGGAGCAGATGTTGATGATGCCCAACACCTGAGACTGGGACACGGCGTGAGCCACCAGTGCGCAAAAATCTTCGTAATCCAGGAAATCGAACTGGTTCTGTCCCATGGTGAAGGGGAATTCCTTCTGCCCCTTCTGGGCAGCCTGCACGATCTTGGAAAAAATGGAGCTGCCGTCTGCGGTGTTGCCAACGATATAGTAGCCGCGCAGCCACTGGAACATAGTCCCGTTTTTCTGGCATTCCAACTCAACAATTCTTCTCAGTGCATTTTTGCTGATGCCGTACAGGCTCTGAGGATTGCAGGGGGTGTTCTCAGAAATCTTGCCTTCCCAAAAACCAATCTCATGCATGCTTCCCATGACAGCGACCTGCTTGACACCGGCTGTGATCATCTTGGAAAGGAACTGCATATGGGCAGGAAGATCGTTGATGTGATTGAGGGAGCCGTGGACAAAGCCGTCCCGCCATGCCATATGCAGCAGGACATCGGGCTGACCAAAATAGGTATAGGGATCCTCCAGGGCAAAAAGGTCACAGCAGACAACAGTAGCTCTGGGATCAATCAGGTTATCCCGAAAATCGGTAGCTACCACATCTACACCTTCGTCCAACAGGCATTTTACAACGCCCTTGCCCAGATAGCCGTTGGCACCGGTTACTAAAATCTTCATATTAATCATCCATTCCGCCGCTTCGCGTCGGCACAAAGTGTAACGAATTAAGGCATCTTATCACGCGAAGCAAAGGAATGATAAGATGATTATTATGTTGAATCAAAATAGTGTGAAAGGAACTTTCACACTATTCTCCTTAATTCAGCACATCCAGAATCCAGCTGCTCAGAGAGTACTTCTCATAAAGAGATGCCTCCAGAGGCTCGTAAGGTGTTTGCAAAAACTTTTCGTCAATCTGGACATCGTGCCGGTCTACAATGCAAATGTTATTGGGGTTATAAAAATCGTAGTTGCGGATTTCCTCATTGGTGGTAATGAGTTTTTTCTCCATACCGATCATCTCGATTGTCCGCATCGTCAAGCCGGTCTGCTTGGGATGCTGTACATCCAAAACGATCCGGGATGCATTCACCGCTTCAGCAGTCTCCTGGCTGCTCATTTTTACGAAGTCAAAGTCTGCAGGACTCGTGCCCGCAAACTCCTTTTTGGTTGCCTTATAGAAATAATACATGAATTTGCTCTGGAGATAGCAAAACCAGAAGCTGCTAAGTCCTTTTTCCCGAGCAATTTCCCGTACACGACGGATCACCGCATAACGATCCGAATGGATGGTTCCTACAAAGCAGATATCGTGCTTGATTTCCTGGGGTTCTTCTTTTCTGCGGAATACATCGCCGAAAAACAGAGGCCGAAGTTTCATTCTCGGTTCCTTCTGGCAATCCACCGAATCGAAAGAATGAACAGTATCAAAATATTTGAACTTTGCTTCTATCCCGGGTATATTCCTGACAGAATCATAAAGATACAGGCAAAGCTTTGCGTTAGGGAATTCTTTCCGGAACTGTTCAAGAATTTTTTCCGGAATCATGTCACACTTAATGACAAAAATAAAATCAAAATCCTTGCCATGGTTTTCTAAAATGATTTTTTCATAATACTTCTGACTTTTTAACCCAAAAAATTTGGGGGATATTTTCAGCAGCGCACGATCCCTTGCAGAGGTGACGGAGCGTTCATCGTACATTTCTACGGTTGCTCCCATTTGTCTCATCTTCGATGCAATCATCTTTTCATAATCAAAGAAAGCCGGTGCAAGGAAAAGGATGCGTTTCCCGTCTAAATTGTTCAGCATGATTACTGCTGCTGACCTCCCTCCGAACCGCAGTTACTGCTATTGTCATCATCGGAATCAGGGAACTCTGCCCCCTCTGTCAGAGCAATGCAGGCTCCGTTTTCCTTCACGGCAATCCAGCTTTCCGGAACATTCATGGCCTTGTCATAGGTCAGGGTGCCGAAAACCTTCTGCAGGATGCTGACTTTGCCGGATGCGATAGATATGGGCAGATTCATAAGCTTGGTGCCGAAGAAGCCCTTGCCGTTCAAAAGAGCGATTCCGCGTACCATATCGCAGGTCCGGATATATTCCAGATTCTGGGGGAAATACAGTCCGGACTCGCCGTTGTGCAGGATTCCGCGAATGGCAGAGGAGAGGTTGTCTACAAAAATCATGCTGCGCGCGTTGTCGTATTCCGGGAAGAAACCCAGTTTCAGAGCGAATTTGCGCAGAGACTGATAATTGCCCTTGCAGCCCTTGCCAAATACCATAGGGGGACGAACAACGGAAACGGAGAAATCCTCATCCTTCAAAAGCCAGAGCCTGCGCTCGGCTTCCAGTTTGGATTTTCCGTAAGCGCCCACAGGATTCACGGGAGTATCGGCATGGATTTTTCCTACATTTAAACCGTAAACGCTCATGGAGCTGAGGTAAATAAACTGCTTTACGCCTTCTGCCTTTGCCTTCTCGGCAATGGCAACTGCCAGATCGGTGTTTACTTTGAAGTAGAGATCCCGGTTTTCGTCGGTTTCCTTGACGTGGGCGATTCCTGCCACATCGTATACCGCATCATAGGAGGAGAAGTCCAGCTCCTTCCATGCGTCCGTCATGGTGTCGAAGCCGTCAACGGCATAATTCTCAAACTGAGAAAGGTAACGCTTAAAGGACTCTCCGATGTAGGAGCCGGCGCCGGCAATCAGCACCTTTTTCGGCTCGGAAAAATCCAGGTCATCCTTGCAGAGAGCAATGGTGGGCAGACTCTCTTCTGCCTTCTTCATCTCTCCGGTGCCGCCTTCCACAACGCCGTCGGCAGCGGCTACGGATTTTACCGTGCCAAGGAAGCACTTGGCATCGAAGGCAAGGCTCTGCTTTTCCACGTATTCGCCGTCCAGCTTGGCCTTTACGGGAATCTCCAGCTCATCGCGGCCGTTGATCTGGGCCCAGCCGGTGAGGCCGGGTTTCACATCGTTGGCACCGTATTTATCCCGCTCGGCGGTCAGCAGATCCTGATTCCACAGAGCCGGCCGGGGTCCGATGACGCTCATATTGCCGATAAAAATATCCCAGATCTGAGGCAATTCGTCCAGGCTGGATTTCCGCAGGAATTTACCCACACGGGTAATATACTGCTCGGGATTTTCCAGCATGTGGGTAGGAACATCATGAGGCGTGCACATCTTCATGGAGCGGAACTTGTGCAGCTGAAAATACTGCTTGTTCTGACCTACCCGTTTCTGGGTAAAGAACACGGGACCGGGATCATCGATTTTGATTGCCAGAGCAATACCGGCATAAACAGGGGAAAGGGCGACAAGTCCGCCGAAGGACAGAACCACATCCACGGCGCGCTTTCCGTATTTTGCATAGAAGCCTTTTGGACCTTCTGCTTCCCCGACAGCTTCCAGGTGGCCCTTGACGCCGTCAGCGTTTTCGGGTTCTTCGGGATTTTCTACGAAAACGACCTTCTTGCCCTCCATGGGATTCTTCTGCTGAGGCTGATCGTCATAGACAGAGGTACCTTTTTTTGCTTTTGCAGCCAGAGACAGGCCCACAAATGCGGTTCCCAGAGCCGCGGCGGAGCCCAAAAGGATATTCTGAATGGTTTTCTTTTTCATAAAGCGGATGCTCCTTTTAAAGCATTTTTATAGCATTTTACGTTTTATTTTGTGGTTTCGCCGTAGCCGGCTGCAACCTGCCCGGCATCCAGCTTGGTGCTTCGGGGAAGTTTTCCTCCCGCCTTGACGATGGCTCCGGCGTTCACATGGCAGAAATCCTCAATTACTGCGTTGTGATCTATGATTGCGCCGACGGAGAGAATGCAGCCGATGCCCACGGATACATTGGAATTGACAATGGCTCCGGGTTCTGCGATGGATCCTCTGCCGATCTTCGCCGATGGGCTGACATAGGCCGCAGGAGATACCAGTACCGGTATCTGATATCCGGCTTCTTCCAGCCGGGAAAGGAGAGACTCTCTTAAAACAGAGTTTCCAATGCTGACAAAGGCGTAGGAAAAACGGTCTCGGAAGTCTGCAAGATCCCGGATGGCACCGATGGCCTTAGGACTGTTGTCATCCAGAAAAGCAATTTGGGAAAACCCGGAGGCCTGTGCGGTTTCGGCAACAACCTCGCCGTGGCCGCCTGCGCCGAGAATCAGCAGCGTTTTTTCGGAAAAAGGAATGTCCATTTTGGAATAAAACCTCCGTAAATTGAAAAATGAACATAACTATAGACCATATAATTATACGCTAATATTCCTCAAAATGCAATGACATAATAACCAAAAATCGCCGAATACCCGGTTAATTTCCGGCAAAATAAAAAACTCTGTCAAAAAAAGATGCCTCCCGGTTTTCGGGAGGCATCCGATATCCCTGCCCGATTGCGCGGGAGGGAAATTCTTATTTTTGTCCGTAATAGGCATTGGGGCCGTGCTTGCGCATATAGTGCTTGTCAAGGACATACTGGGCCAGGCTGCTTTCGGGATTCAGCATCAGAGTCTTAAAATCCATATCGGCAACATTTTCCATGACAACGGCATTGTACACGGCGTTGGCAGGACTTTTGCCCCAGGCAAAAGGACCGTGATTTTTGACAATGATACCGGGAATGGCCATGGGATCGTACTTAAGATCCCGGATGGTTTCTACGATGACCTTGCCGGTGTTCTTTTCGTAGGCGGTCTCCACTTCCTCCCGGCTAAGCTCCCGGGTGCAGGGAATATCCCCGTAGAAGTAGTCGGCATGGGTGGTTCCGAGAGCGGGAATGGGCATTCCTGCCTGGGCAAAGGCAACGGCATTGATGGAGTGGGTGTGTACCACACCTTTGATATCCGGGAAGGCACGATACAGCTCCAGGTGGGTCTCGGTATCGGAGGAGGGCTTCCATTTACCCTCTACTCGCTGTCCGGTTTCCATGCTGACAACCACCATATCCTCGGGGCGCATACCGTCGTAGTCCACTCCGGAGGGCTTGATCACCATGTACTTCCGATCCTCGGAAATACCGCTGACATTTCCCCAGGTGTAGATCACGACACCCTTTGCGACCAAATCCAGATTTGCTGCGCAGACAGCCTCTTTCAGTGCTTCTAACATGACGATCACCCTATGGAATCCCATTGTACGGGAGATTCCGACCTTTCCCTTAGCGTTGATTTTATTATACGCCGTTTTCCCGGCCTTTTCAACACAAAAGAGGAAACGGAAGCATAAAACCGGAGGAATAGGCTGATTTTTACTTTTTTATCAAAAAACAACGGAAATTTCGATGTTTTTTCAAAGAAATACGGAGAAAACGATGATTGATTTTTTGCTGAAAAATGGTATAATAGCGTTGCTTATTTTGAAAATCACAACAATCCGATTATATATATGGAGGCAATATTTTGAAAAAACATATTCCGGGATGGGTCTTAACCGCGCTGATGGCAGTGGTTATGCTCCTGTTCGACTATCGTTTATACAGCTCTCAGCTGCTGCCTATGAAGCTGGTGCTTCTGATCGCAGCCTTTCTTCTTGTGATTCTGGCAATCGTCTGCCTGCTTTTGTGGGATACCCATCATCTCGGCCGGTTCCTTTGCGGCAGCCTGCTGTTCCTGGTCGTTACCGGCGGCATGGGCGTGGGAACCTACTTCCTGCAGGAGGCCCTGGGCACCATCGACCGCATTACCACTCCCCAGGTGCAGGTTTCCCATGTATCGGTCTATGCTGCTGCGGACAGTGACATCCAGTCTCTGGAGGATCTTGTTGGAAAGCCTGTGGGCATTCTGGAGACCATGGACCGGGAGAGCACTGATGAGACCCTGAAGAACATCGAAAAGCAGCTGAATACTTCTCTGCAGACTGTAGAATATACCGGCATGGCTGGGATGGTGAGCGATCTTCTGAATCATGAAATTGATGCTATGATCGTCAACGAGGCCTTTCTGCCCCTGCTGGAGGAGACCGAGGGCTTCGAGAATCTGAACAGCCGGATCCGTGAGGTCACCAAGATTCAGGTGGAACGGCCGGTAGCTCCCACGGAGCCCGCAAAGCCCAACGGTGAAGGCAGCAGCGTGGAGATCCCCACGGGAGAAGACTGCTTTGTCCTTTTCCTCAGCGGTATCGACACCTATGGTAATGTAGCTGCGGTGTCCCGAAGCGATTCCAATATTCTGGCGGTGGTGAATACCCGGTCCCATCAGGTGCTGCTGCTCTCCACCCCACGCGATTATTATGTGCCCCTGTCCATTTCGAACGGTATTAAGGATAAGCTGACCCACGCAGGTATCTGGGGCATTGAGTGCAGCATGGATACACTGGGTATGCTGTACGACATCAATGTGGATTACTATTTCCGGGTGAACTTCTCCGGATTCCAGGAGGTCGTGGATGCCCTGGGCGGTATCAGCGTCTATTCCATGTATTCCTTCACTGCCCGTACCGGCGATTATTTTGATGAGGGCTACAATGATGTAGACGGTGCAAAGGCGTTGGCCTTTGCCCGGGAACGCTATGCCTTTGTCGGCGGAGACAACCAGCGGGGCAAGAATCAGATGGAGGTCATCAAGGGCGTCATCCGCAAGGCCCTGTCGCCCAGCATTCTGTCCAGCTATACTGATCTGCTGGAAGCCATGGAAGGCAGCTTCCTGATGTCCATGCCCTATGAGGTCCTGGCGTCCCTTGTCAGAGACCAGCTGGAAAACGGCGGCTCCTGGAACATCGTCAGCTACAGCGTCACCGGTTACGGCAACAGCGCGGAAACGTATTCCGCTCCGGGAACTTTGCTTTATGTCATGGATCCCGACTGGGAGACCGTGGATCACGCAAAGGAACTGATCGCTCAGGTCTTTAGCGGTGAAACTTTGACTCAGGAATAACAAAGAAAACACGGGACAGGATCCTACCGATCCTGTCCCGTTCTTTTTTGTCACATAGTTGTTGACTTTTCAACAACTATGTGATACGATGCAATTGTTGAATTTTCAACTTTTATGGAGGAAGCATTATGATCAAACGTTTTGAGAGCTTTTCTCAGGCAATTTTTAATATTACCCGATACTGGAACCAGATCGCAGGAGAGGAGATGCGCAGGCATGGTCTGAAAGGGGCATATGCCATCTACCTGGTGACTATGCATCAGGAGCCCAGGGGTGTAACCGCTGCGGAACTGGTAAAACTGTGCGGAAAGGATAAAGCCGATGTTTCCCGGGCGGTGTCTGTCATGGAGGCAGAGGGACTGTTGGAGCGCAAGGGGGAAAACACCTACCGTGCCAGACTTGTGCTGACAGCCAAGGGAGAAGAAATTGCCCGGCAGCTGGACAGGAGGGCAATCCTCGCGGTGGAAATGGCAGGCAAGGGTGTCTCGGATGAAAACCGTCAGATCTTTTATGAATCCCTGGCAATGATTGCGAATAATATTCAGAGAATCAGTATTGAGGGCTTGCCGAGAAGCGAGGAAGCCCGGACAGGAGAAACAGAATGAGTGTACAGATTATTGTGGATTCCACGGCAGACCTGCGCCCGGGAACGGAGAATCGCTACCTTGTGGTACCTCTTACGGTGGCCTTTGCCGATGAGGAATTCCTGGACGGCGTGACCATTTCCCGTCAGGAGTTTTATGCCAAGCTCATCGAGAGCGATGTCCTGCCTACTACCAGCCAGGCGACTCCGGCAGCCTTTGAATCCGTGTTTGCGCGGGTCGTGGAGGCGGGAGATACCGCCGTGGTTCTGACATTGGCATCCAAGTTGTCCGGAACCTATCAGAGCGCTATGATCGCAGCTGCGGACTACCCCGGTGAAATCTTCGTGGTGGACAGCACCAGCGCAGCCATCGGCTCCGGTATTCTGGCAGAACGTGCCCTGGCTTTCCGGGATGCGGGGATGACAGCGGAAGAGATTGCGGGTGCGCTGGAACGGGAAAAGAAGGATCTTCGGGTCATTGCCCTGCTGGACACCCTGGAATATCTCAAGAAAGGCGGCAGAATCTCCGGTGCCGTGGCCTTTGCCGGCGGCCTGCTGTCCATTAAGCCGGTCATTGCCCTGGATGATGGGGAAATCAAGATTCTTGGCAAAGCCCGTGGTTCTAAACAGGGCAACAACCTGCTGATCCAGGAAATGGATAAGGCAGGCGGCGTGGATTTTGACCGTCCTCTTCTGCTTGGTTATACAGGCATTTCCGATGCCCTTTTGCAGAAGTATGTGGAGGATAGCAGCTACATATGGGAGGACAGAATCGAAAAGCTGGATGTTGCTGTGGTCAGCCCGGTGATCGGAACCCATGCCGGTCCCGGCGCCATTGCGGTGGCATTTTTTAAGAAATAAAGAAAAGCCTGCCCTTTGAGCAGGCTTTTCTTTGCGGTAAGTCTATTGATAATACCTTAAAAATATGATATAATACTTGAACACATCTTCAACTATAGATTTTCAGCATCAGAAAGGATGTTTTCTATGTGTGGAATTGTCGGTTATATCGGCAATCAGCAGGCAGCTCCGATCCTGCTGGACGGCCTGTCTAAACTGGAATATCGCGGCTATGACTCTGCAGGCATTGCGGTACGGGATGGCGTTGCTCCTGCCCTGGTCATCAAGGCGACAGGCAGACTGCAGAACCTGTCAGAAAAGGTAGACGGAGGCAGAGCTCTTTCCGGTACCTGCGGTATCGGACATACCCGTTGGGCAACCCACGGTGTGCCCAGTGTCACCAATGCTCATCCTCATGTCAGCGGCAACTGCACCGGCTCCGGTTCCGGTGAGGTGGAGTCCGCGGTGGTTGGCGTGCATAACGGCATCATCGAAAATTATCAGGAGCTTCGTGAGAAGCTATCCAAGAAGGGCTATGCCTTCTATTCCCAGACGGATACGGAGATTGCCGTTAAGCTGGTGGACTATTATTATAAAAAATATAGCGGTGGTCCTGTGGAAGCCATTGCCAAGACCATGGTTCGCGTCCGCGGTTCCTATGCCCTGGCACTCATGTTCATGGATCATCCCAATGAGATCTGGGTGGCCAGAAAAGACAGCCCCATGATCATCGGTGTTACCGACGGCGAAAGCTTTATCGCCTCCGATGTCCCTGCTGTGCTGAAGTATACCAGGGAGGTATATTATATCGGCAACTTGGAAATCGCACGCCTCACCCCCGGAAATGTGAATTTCTACAACCTGGACGGCGATGAGATTTTCAAAGAAAAGAAAACCATCGAATGGGATGCGGAAGCTGCGGAAAAGGGCGGCTACAGCCATTTCATGCTGAAGGAGATCCATGAGCAGCCCAAGGCATTGGAGGATACCATTCATTCTCTGGTCACCGACGGCAAGATCGATATTTCCGAAACCGGCCTGACCGCGGAGGATATCCGGAACATTTCTCAGATCCATATCGTTGCCTGCGGTTCTGCTTACCATGCCGGTGTGGTCACCCAGTATGTCATTGAGGACCTGGCCCGGATTCCTGTCCGTGTGGATCTGGCATCGGAATTCCGTTACCGCAAGCCGATTCTGAATCAAAATGATCTGGTGATTATTATTTCCCAGTCCGGCGAAACGGCAGACAGCCTTGCGGCTCTGCGGGAAGCCAAGGCACAGGGAATTCGCACCCTGGCCATTGTCAATGTGCTGGGCAGTTCTATCGCCCGGGAGGCCGATAGTGTGGTGTATACCCTGGCAGGCCCGGAAATCGCCGTGGCAACCACCAAGGCCTACAGTGCCCAGCTCGCAGTAGGGTATCTCCTGGCCATGGAATTTGCCCGGGTCCGGGGAACGCTTTCCGAGGAAGCCTGCAGCGCCATGATTGAGGAGCTGACAACCCTGCCCGGCAAGGTGGAGAAGATCCTGGAAAATAAGGAACGAATCCAGTGGTTCGCTGCCAAGTTCGCCGCCGAGAAGGATATCTTCTTTATTGGCCGTGGTATCGACTATGCGGTGAGCCTGGAAGGCAACCTGAAGATGAAGGAGATCAGCTATATCCACAGCGAGGCCTATGCTGCCGGTGAGTTAAAGCATGGTACCATTTCCCTCGTTGAGGATGGGGTGCTGGTGATCGGCGTGCTGACCCAGGATGCCCTGTATGAGAAGACCGTCAGCAATATGGTGGAGGTCAAGAGCCGCGGCGCTTACCTCATGGGTCTGACCAGCAGCGGCCATTATGAGATCGAGGATACCGCCGATTTCGTGGTCTATGTCCCCAAGACCGACCCCCATTTTGCAGCCAGCCTGCCCCTCATCCCCCTGCAGCTCATGAGCTATTATGTCAGCGTTGCCAAGGGTCTGGATGTGGATAAGCCCAGAAACCTTGCTAAGAGCGTTACCGTTGAATAAAACAAAAAGCACGATTGGATCTCCAATCGTGCTTTTCTTTATTTAGGATTCCAGTCCGTAGGGCCAGCCGTTCAGGCCTCCCAGATTATACACAGTGTACCCCAGTTTGGAGAGCCGCTGAGCGGCGATGGATGCCCGCTGCCCGGTGCGGCAGTAGACGAGAACTTTGGAAAAATCACCGATGACTTCCTCTGCCCGATCCGTTTCGTCCAGAGGAAGATTTTTAGCACCCAGGGCGTGCTCGGTTTCGTATTCTTCCTGAGTGCGTACATCCAGGAGAATTGCCTCGCCGGAATCGAGCAGAGTCTTGCCCCGTTCAAAAGAGACCCGGTAGATCATTGCGCAAAGCGGAACACGATGCCGATGACGGCAGACATGACAATGAAATAAATGGGATGGAGCTTCTTTGTCTTCTTCACATACCGGGTCAGCACCAGCACCAGGGCAGCCAGCAGAATATGGCGGATGTCCAGATGGAAGCTGGTAAGCAGGTCCCCAATTTTGCTGACCTGGAAGAAGCTCAGCAGCACAATGCTTATTCCCGCAGCGCCAATCAGGCCCACGGAGGCAGGACGGAGACCGTAGAAAGCGGCATCCACATATTTGTTGGTGCGGAATTTCTCCAGGAAGTAGGCGATGATGGTGATAACGATGATGGAGGGAGTGATGAGACCCAGAGTGGCAATGACGGAGCCCAGGATGCCTGCGCCGATACCGCCCAGGGGCAGACCGGTGGTGTAGCCAACATAGGTGGCGGTGTTCACGCCCAGAGGGCCGGGGGTGCTTTCTGCCACGGCGATCATATCCGCCAGCTGAGCGGAGTTGAACCAACCGGTTTTCTCGGCGATGTTCTGCAGGAAGGGAATGGTGGCCATGCCGCCGCCCACGCTGAAGAGGCCGGTCTTAAAGAATTCCCAGAAAAGCTGCAAATAGATCATTTCTTACGCACCCCCATATTCACCAGCAGAATGCCTGCGGCACCTGCGACCAGGACATAGAGAACGGGAGACAGGTTCAGGAAGATAGAACCTAAGAATACCAGCAGGAAAATCACGGTGGTGGGCACATCCACCACGGAGGACTTCCAAAGCTTGACCACGGCATTGAAGATGAACACGCAGACGCAGACGCGGATGCCGGCGAAGGCGTTCTTCACGATGGCCAGATCCGCAAAGTTGGTCAGCACGGCAGCAATCAGGGTGATGATGATCACAGAGGGGAAGACCACGCCCAGAGTGGCCACGACGCCGCCCCAAATGCCCTTAAACTTCTTGCCGATGAAGGTTGCGGTGTTGACGGCAATAATGCCGGGGGTACACTGGCCAATGGCGTAGTAGTCCACAAGCTCTTCGTCCTTTGCCCAATGCTTGTTTTCCACGACTTCCCGCTGCAGAATGGGAAGCATGGCATATCCGCCGCCGAAGGTCATAACGCCCACCTTGGCGAAGGTCAGAAACAGATCTAAATAGATGTTCATGAGATTCTCCTTTTTTGTTATATAGATATCCGCGCCTGCGGACTTAGAAGCACGCGATATTGCTGTCGGTGCGGCTTTCCGTACCGCCGACTAAGGTGCCATTCTCCAATTTCACGATCATCTGGCCCCGGCCGAAGCTGGGGGTGGAAAGATCGATGCGGAGGTTGTGACCCTTGGCCAGGAGCTGCCGTGCCATCTCCGGAGAGAACCGGGTCTCCACGGTGACGGAGTTGTCCCGCATCCACTGCCAGCGGGGCGCATCCAGCGCCTGCTGGGGATTCATGTGGAAGTCGATGAAATTCATGGCTACCTGCACATGGCCTTGGGGCTGCATATAGCCGCCCATGACGCCGAAGGGACCCACGGCCTTGTTGTCTTTCAGAATGAAGCCGGGAATGATGGTGTGATAGGTCCGCTTGCCGGGCATCAGGAAGTTGGCATCTTCTTCGTTCAGGGTGAAGTCTGCGCCCCGGTTCTGGAGGGCGATGCCGGTGCCGGGAACCACGATGCCGGAGCCGAAGCCCATGTAGTTGGACTGAATGTAGCTGACCATGTTGCCCTCGCCGTCAGCGCAGCACATGTAGACGGTGCCGCTCTTGGGAGGAATGCCGTTGGTGTAAACCTGAGCGCGGCTGCCGATCTCCTTTGCCCGCTGGGCACCGTATTCGGGAGAAAGCAGGGTCTCATAGGGAATCTCCATGCGCTCGGGATCGGTGACATACTTAAAAGCGTCCGCGAAGGCGATCTTGATGGCCTCCAGCTGCTTGTGGTAGGTGCCAGCGCTTTCTTTTTCCGCAAACTGGAATTCCTTCAGGATGTTCAGCGCCATGAGGGCAACAATGCCCTGGCCGTTGGGCGGGATCTCGCAGACCTCGTAGCCCCGGTACTTCACCCGAATGGGCTCCACCCACTTGGCATCAAAAGCCGCCAGATCCTCATAGCGGAGATAACCGCCCTGCTTGCGGGATTCGGCATCGATGGCTCTTGCCAGTTCCCCTTTATAGAAGGCATCGGCACCTGTTTCGCCGATCTTCCGCAAAGTTGCGGCATGGTCGGGAAGGCAAATCATTTCGCCGGCTTCATAACCCTTTCCCTCGGGGGCAAAGGTGGCAAACCAGCCTTCATATTCCGGGCCGACAAACCGCTTTTTATAGATTTCGTAGGCTCTTGTCCACATCTGTCCCAGGTTGGGGGAGCAGGGATAGCCGTTTTCAGCGTAGTCCACGGCAGGAGCCAGGTCTTCGGAAAGAGAGAGCTTGCCGAACTTTTTGTTGATCTCCGCCCAGGCCTTGGGAGCGCCGGGAACGGTGACGGGGGCCCAGCCGTAGGTGGGCATTTTGCCGTCCACATCCTTGCCGTCACGAAGAATGGCCTCTTTGGAGATGGCCATGGGGGCGGGGCCGCTGGAGTTGAGGCCGTAGAGCTTCTGCTCCTTCTCGCACCAGATGAGGGCGAAGGCATCGGCGCCGATGCCGTTGGCGGTGGGTTCCACTACCGTCAGAGCAGCGGCTGCAGCCACGGCAGCATCCATGGCATTGCCGCCCTTGCGCAGGACTTCCAGTCCCGCTGCGGCAGCCTGGGGGGAGGAACAGTTCACCATGCCGCCCCGGGCATAGATGGGATATCTCTGGGAGGGGTAGACCTGAGCCAGAGGGTTGAAAGATTCATTCATAAGATAACCTCCTGGAGGGAAAATGGAGACAATTTCCGTTATTTTACCATAGTTTCCTTTGAGAGTCTACTGCTTTTCCAATAAAAACTGGAAAAAACAGTAAGTCCCGGTATGCTTCCGGTCATTTGCGGCAAACTGTAAAAAAAGGGGGATGGAATATGGAATCCATTTGGAGGGAAACAGTGAAAATGCCGGAATTTCCCACCTTGCAGGGAGATACGGAAACGGATGTTCTTATCATCGGCGGAGGCATGACGGGAATCCTGTGCGCCTATGAGCTTCAGAAGGCGGGGGTGCCCTATCTTCTGGTAGAAGCGGATACCCTTGCCGGGGGTGTTACCGGATGTACCACCGCAAAGATCACCGTGCAGCATGGGCTCGTTTACGGTGAGCTCCTTTCCCGGCTGGGGCAGGACAAAGCGAAGGCATACCTGGATGCCAATCTGGAGGCCCTGGCAACCTATCGGAAACTTTGCGAGAAGATCGATTGCGATTTTGCAGAGGAGCCTTCCTTTGTCTACAGTCTGAATGACAGGGAGAAGATGGAAAAAGAGGCCAGGGCCCTGCAAACCTTGGGATTTCCTGCGCAAGTTCGGGAATCGGTATCTCTGCCCTTTCCGGTGGCCGGAGCAGTGGAATGTCCGGGGCAGGCCCAGTTTCACCCGCTGAAATTCCTGTCGGCCATCTCCCGGGATTTGCAGATTTATGAGCATACCAGGGTGCTGGAGCTCATTGGCACAACCGCTGTGACGGGCAGCGGAAAGATCCGGGCAAAGAAGATCATCATTGCCACCCATTTTCCAATGCTCAACAAGCATGGAATGTATTTTCTCAAAATGTACCAGCACCGGTCTTATGTCATCGCCCTGAATGGTGCCCAAAGGGTAGAGGGAATGCTGGTGGACGAAGCACAAAATGGCCTGTCTTTTCGCAATTATGGCGATCTTCTGCTTCTGGGTGGCGGCAGCCACCGCACCGGCAAGCAGGGCGGAGGCTGGAAAGAGCTGCGGGAAGTGGCTGCAAAATACTATCCGGCAGCAGAGGAGGTGTGCCATTGGGCGACCCAGGATTGCGAGACCCTGGACAAGCTGCCCTATATCGGCCCCTACAGTCGTAATACGGACAATCTGTTCGTTGCCACCGGCTTTCGGAAGTGGGGCATGACGACTTCCATGGCGGCGGCCCGGCTCCTGCGGGATCAGATGCTTGGGACAGAAAACAGGTATGCGTCCCTCTTTTCTCCCTCCCGTTCCATGCTGCATCCCCAGCTGGCGGTCAATGGGGCGGAATCCCTGGTAAACCTGCTGACCCCGACAAAGCCCCGGTGCCCCCATCTGGGCTGCGCCCTCAAGTGGAATCCTCAGGAGCGCAGCTGGGACTGCCCCTGTCATGGTTCGAGGTTTTCGGAGGATGGCAAGCTGCTGGATGGCCCCGCTGCCGGAGATCTGCCATAAGAAAAAGCCCTCTCATTCGAGAGGGCTTTCTATAAGAAGGATCTTACTTGTCGAATTTTGCGGTTTCCTTCATGGCAACGGAGCAGGCCAGATCGCCCAGCACGTTGCAGCAGGTTGCACCCATGTCGCAGAGGGTGTTGACGGAAATGTACACGCCCATAATGCCCATAGGCAGACCTGCGATGGCAGCCAGAGCGGCAAAGGCAGCGATGGCACCGCCGGGAACGCCGGGAGTACCGATGGAGAGCAGGGTGTTGCACAGCAGCACCATAGCCAGCATACCGAAGCTCACGGGTACGCCGCAGGCATTGGCAAAGAACACGATCATAAAGGACATGAGGATGGACACGGCATCCATGTTGATGGTTGCGCCCAGAGGCAGAGCCATGGAGGAGATTTCGTTGGGCACACCCAGTTTGTCAGCGCACTGCTTGCTGATGGGCAGAGTAGCGGAGCTGGAGCAGGTGCCGAAAGCGTTCAGAGCAGCGGGCAGCACGGCGGTGAAGAACTTCTTCAGGCTGCACTTGCCGACGAATTTCACCAGAGCGCCGTAGAACACCACAACATACAGGATGAAGGTGATGTACAGGGCCAGGAGCACCTTGGCCAGAGCCAGAATGGTGTCGGTGCCGTTGGCATACATAACATAAGAGATGGAGCAGAAAACACCAATGGGGGTGAAGTACATAACCACGGAGATGATCTTCACGGAGATCTCGTTGATGGATTCTGCCAGCTGTACGAAGGGCTCAGCCTTCTTGCCAACAGCCAGGCAGGTGATGCCGATGATGGCGGCAAATACCAGAACCTGCAGCATGTTGCCCTCAGCGAAGGAGGCAACGGGGTTGGCGGGAATCAGGTTCTGCAGAGTGTCCAGCAGGGAGGTAAACTTGGTAGCCTCTACGGCAGCCTCGGACATCTCGATAACGACACCGTTGCCCAGACCCAGAGCCTTGGGCAGGAACAAGCCGATGAGAGATGCAAACAGGGTGGTGCCCACATAGTAGAGGATGGTCTGACCGCCGATCTTACCGGTGGCGGACACGGAGCCAATGCCGTGGATGCCTACTACCAGGGAGCAGAATACCAGAGGATAGATCATCATGCGCAGAGCATTCATGTAAATGCCGGAAATCATGGTGATGGCGGGCAGAGCCCACTCAAAACGACCGGGCATCAGAAGACCGCAGATGACACCCAGAACCAGGCCGATAAAGATGGCCAGAGTCAGATTATACTTTCCTTTTTTCATTCTCTTTTTCTCCTTTTCTTTCGGGCGATACCGAAAAAATACCCTTCCATTCTACATAAAAATGTTTCATTCGTCAATAGGAATAGGGCTTATGGCAGCAAAAAAAGGAGACTGCCGAAGCAGTCTCCTTAAAAATTCTCGTTTACTCTAAATTACAGCAGAGTGGAGAAGTGCTTGATGGTGCGGACCATCTGAGAAACATAGGAGTTCTCGTTGTCGTACCAGGAAACAACCTGAACCTGGGTCTTGCCGTCGGGCAGAGCGCAGACCATGGTCTGGGTAGCATCGAACAGGGAGCCGAAGCGCATGCCGATGATGTCGGAGGAAACGATCTCGTCGGTGTTGTAGCCGAAGGACTCGGTAGCAGCAGCCTTCATAGCCTCGTTGATCTCTTCCTTGGTGACGGACTTAGCAACAACAGCGTTCAGGATGGTGGTGGAGCCGGTGGGGGTGGGAACGCGCTGTGCAGCGCCGATCAGCTTGCCGTTCAGCTCGGGGATAACCAGGCCGATAGCCTTAGCAGCACCGGTGGAGTTGGGAACGATGTTCACAGCACCAGCACGGGAGCGGCGCAGGTCGCCCTTACGCTGGGGGCCGTCCAGGATCATCTGGTCGCCGGTGTAAGCGTGGATGGTGCACATAATGCCGGTCTCGATGCAAGCCAGGTCGTTCAGAGCCTTAGCCATGGGAGCCAGGCAGTTGGTGGTGCAGGAAGCAGCGGAGATGATGTTGTCTTCCTTGGTCAGGGTCTCATGGTTGACATTGTAAACGATGGTGGGCAGATCGTTGCCTGCGGGAGCAGAGATAACGACCTTCTT
>JAZQQD010000098.1:0-28996 GCA_045628895.1 Faecousia sp. | reverse complement strand
GGCGTGTACGTGGACGAAAATACCTTACAGGCTGCAAGTGTGGAATTTGTTCTCTGAAAGAGAACAAATTATGCGCGCAGCAGACTGCACCCTTTTGTCAAAAAGCTCCGAAGGAGTTTTTTTGACAGTCTAAAAAGGGAAGGTATCTTTCGATACCTGCCGCTTTGCTGATGGTTATTAGCCCTTTTCAACCTGGAACATATAGGTTGCGCCGGCTTCAATGTCGGTAGCGTCCACACCGGTCATGGCGTATTCGCCGTTGATGTAGAATGCCCAGTAGGTGCCATCCTTGTCATAGTCAGCGGTAACACCGTTAACGGTCTTGACGTACAGGCCCCACTCGGACTGCTCGCCTTCCACAAGACCCAGCTCCACGAGAGCTTCGCCAACGGTGGCCTTGTCGGTCTTCACGGTAGAGGTGATGGATTTGCCTTCGCCGTCTACAACGGTGAAAGTAAACTCGGTTTTGCCCTTGCCCAGGGTCTTGCCCTCGGCCATGGTGGCGGCAGTGGGCTCTGCAGGAGCTTTATTCTTGCAGCCGGTGATGCCAAAGACCATGGATGCAACCAGCAGGACGCAAAGCAGGATTGTAAACAGTTTTTTCATAATGCATTCTCCTAACATAGATTTGCTTCTTTCGAGCAAAGTCATTGTAGCACAACAAAAAATAAAAATCAATATGATTCTATGGACTGACCAAAAAGGGGCAAAGCGTTGCATTTTACCGGGGAAAATGATATAATATACCATTATTTCGTAAGGAGGAATCACCGTGAATACAGACGCTTTTTCCAAATGTCACCCGGCGGTGAATTTCCTGTTCTTTTTGGGAGTTATCGGCTTCGGCGTGGTGATCCAGCACCCGGCCTATGCCGCTGCAGGCGTGCTGGGGGCGGGGATCTATTATTTGCTTCTCAAGGGCAAACAGGGACTGAAGCTGTTTCTGCCGCTGATTCTCCTGTTTTTGGTGATCACCTTTCTGAATCCTTTTATCAATACCTCCGGCCATTATGTGCTCCAGTATTTCTTCGGCAGACCCTATACCCTGGAGGCCCTGTGCTACGGCGCTGCTCTTGGCGCGCTGTTTGTGATTATGATGCTCTGGTTTGGCTGCTACAGCGCGGTGCTGACCAGCGATAAGTTTACGGCCCTTTTTGGTAATGTAATTCCCTCTCTGTCTCTTTTGCTGGTGATGGTGCTGCGGATGATTCCCAGCTTTCAGCGCAAAGCGTCCCAGATCATTGCCGCCCGTCGTTCCATCGGAAAGGGCGCATCCCAGACATCGAGCCTGAGGGAGAAAACCCAGGATGGCATGACCGTGCTTTCGGCCTTGGCGGATTGGACCTTGGAGGGCAGTATCGTCACGGCGGATTCCATGCGTGCCCGGGGTTACGGCACGGGAAAGCGGACAAATTTCCAGATCTACCGTATGACGACCCGGGACTGGATCCTCCTCTTCATCATCGTCCTGCTGGAGGCCTGTGTGCTTCTGGGCGGCGGTACCGGAGCGGAGTTCACACCGAGAATGAAAATCGATTCTCTTACCTGGGGCTTCGGAGCCTACTGTCTGCTGCTCCTGGTTCCCACAGTTTTGCATATTCAGGAGGTGATCGCATGGCGCATTTCGATATCCAAAATCTGAGCTTCTCCTATCCCGGCGCGGATCGGATGATTCTGAAAGATATCAATCTCTCCGTGGAACAGGGAGAGTATATCCTGCTGTGCGGTCAGTCCGGCAGCGGTAAAACCACTTTGCTGCGGCACCTGAAATCCGTATTGGCTCCCTACGGCAGCCGCAGCGGCTGCGTCCTATTTCACGGCACCCCCTTGGAAGCGGTCAGCGGCAGAGAACAGGCCGCAAAGATCGGCTTCGTCATGCAGAATCCGGATGATCAGATCGTCACGGATAAGGTGTGGCATGAGCTGTCCTTCGGTCTGGAAAACCTGGGATGCGATCAGAAGTCCATGCGGCTTCGGGTGGCGGAGATGGCCAGCTATTTCGGCATTCAGGGCTGGTTCCATCGGGAAATCTCCGAGCTTTCCGGTGGTCAGAAGCAGCTGCTAAATCTGGCTTCGGTCATGGCCATGCAGCCGGAGGTGCTGATTCTGGACGAGCCCACCAGCCAGCTGGATCCCATTGCGGCCTCGGATTTTCTGAATACCCTGAAAAAGATCAATCGGGAGCTGGGTACCACCATTCTGATCACCGAGCACCGCACTGAGGATGTCTTCCCTGCGGCGGATCGGGTAGTGGTTATGGAACAGGGCAGCATCGTGTCCTGCGGAACCCCACGGCAGGTGGGACAGCAGCTCTTCCGGGAAAATAGTCCTATGTTTCCTGCCCTTCCTGCCCCTGTCCGGGTGTTCTATGAATCGGAGGCGGCAGGGGACTGCCCGCTGACTGTGCGGGAGGGCCGAAGCTGGCTCACCGGAATGTATGCAAAAAATCCTCCCATCGCTGTAGAACTGCCTCCGGAGCCGGAGTTTCCCGAAAAGGGTGTGCCTGCCCTGGAAATCCGGGAGGGTTGGTTCCGCTACGGCAAAGACCTGCCGGATATTCTGAAGGGTGTCAGCTTTTCGGTGCCCCAGGGCAGTCTGTTCGCCGTGGTAGGCGGCAACGGCACGGGAAAATCCACCATGCTGAAGGCCTCCTGCGGCATTTGCAGGCTCTATCGTGGCCATGTATCCGTGTTCGGCAAGAAGCTGAGCAGCTACAAAAATCTGTTTCAGGATTGCTTGTCCATGTTGCCCCAGGATCCCAAGTGCCTGTTCGTGAAGCAGACCGTGGGTGAGGATCTGAAGGAGATGTGCAGCGACCCGGAGCGAATCCGGGAGATCAGCGCTCTGTGCGAGATCGATCATCTGCTATCCTCCCATCCTTATGACCTGTCCGGCGGCGAGATCCAGCGCAGCGCCCTTGCCAAGGTGCTGCTGACCAATCCCAGACTGCTGCTCCTGGATGAGCCCACCAAGGGACTGGATAGCTTTTTTAAGCAGAAGCTGGCCCAGGTGCTGAAAAAACTATGCGCCCAGGGATTGACCATCGTCATGGTCTCCCACGATGTGGAGTTCTGCGCAGAATATGCCGATCTTGTGAGTATGTTCTTTGATGGACAGCTGCTGACTACGGCCTCCCCCCGACGCTTTTTTGGTGCCAACAGCTTCTATACCACGGCATCCAACCGCATGAGCCGCTGCGTCTTCCGCAATGCGGTCACATCCGGGGATGTGGTGCAGCTGATTCGGGAAAACCGGGAGGCAGCAAGATGAAAAAAGCCACCCTGTTTTCTCTTCTGGATATTTTCCTGCTGGTGCCCCTGACCCTGTTTCTGGGCAGCAGGATTCGGGGCAGGTGGTATTATCTGACTTGCACCCTGGTGATCATCGAGATCATGCTGCCCTTCTTTTTCAGCTTTGAATCCCGGAAACCCCAGCCCAGAGAGCTGGTGACCATTGCGGTTATGGCAGCCCTGGCGGCAGTTTCCCGCATTGCCTTCGCGGTGATCCCGTATTTTCGCCCCATCATCGGTATTATTATGATTTCTGGCATCGCTTTTGGCCCGGAGGCAGGCTTCCTCACCGGAGCCATCGGCGTGTTTGCCAGCAACTTTTTCTTCAGCCAGGGCCCCTGGACTCCCTGGCAGATGTTTGCCTATGGCTTTGCCGGTTTTTTTGCAGGCCTTATCTTTTACAAACATCGAAATTGGTGCAAACCCTATATTATGATTCCCTTCGGTTTTTTGACCATGCTCTGCATCGTCGGCCCTATGCTGGATACCTGCTCGGTATTTACCATGCTGTCTAAACTCACCTGGGAATCGGTGCTGATCATTTACGGTCAGGGTGTCCCGGTGAACATTGCCCATGGCATCGCCTGCGCCCTGACCCTGGTGCTCTTCGGCCCTCCGCTGCTTCGTAAGCTGGATCGGCTGAAAATAAAATACGGAATGTTGGAGGGAAGATAGTGAAAAAAGTAAATTTATATCTTTCTACCATTGATCCCCAGGCGGGCAATATTGCCCGGAAATACGGAGTCGGATTGGAAATTGCCGAGTACTGTACCGCGTATAATATGGACGATTTCTTCCCGGAGACGGATGCCGCAGTCCGAAAAGAACTGGAGGGCGTGGAGTGTCGGATTTTTCATGGCCCCTTCAATGAACTCTTCCCCTGTGCCATCGATCCTCTGGCCAGGAAGCTGGCAGCCTACCGCTTTGAGCAGGCCTTAAAGCTGTCAGAGACCTACGGTGCCCGAAAGATGGTGCTCCACGGAGGCTATAACCCCAGGCTTTACTATTCCTGCTGGTATGAGGAGCAGTCCATCCTCTTCTGGAAGACATTTCTGGAGGAACATCCCGGGGACTTTTGCGTTTGTCTCGAAAACGTACTGGAAGAGGAGCCGGGAATGCTTTTGAATATCGTCCGGGGGGTGGATGACCCGAGACTGCAGCTGTGCCTGGATGTTGGCCATGTCAATGCCTATTCGCCAGCTCCTGCCCAGCAGTGGATCGACTCCTGGGGGGAGTACCTGAGCCATGCCCATGTGCACAATAACGACGGCACTGCCGATACCCACAGCGGCTTGTTGGAAGGCACGCTGAATATGAAAACTCTGCTTCCCAAGCTGGAGCATGCTACCGTTACCCTGGAGCTGCCCGAGATCGGGGATGCGGTGCCCTGGCTTCTGGAGCGCTTTTATGAATAGAGAAAAGAGGAGAATTTCAATGAGAAAGAAAACGCTGATCGGCGTAATATGTCTGGCACTCTCTTTTGCAATGCTTTTTGTCCTATCGCTTCCGACTCTGGGTGGTAAGGATGTTTCCTTTGCTTCCACCTACAAGGAATCCCCGGTGACCCTCAAAGGCACCTATTGGGATGCCGGAGGAGAATATGCGGTGCTGATCTGCCCGGGTTATTCCTGCGACCGTCAGAAGTGGCGGCCTATGGCGGATGTATTCGTGGCCAGCGGCTTCAGTACCTTGGCCTTTGATTATTCCGGCCAGGGCGCATCCTCCGGCACCATCGGCTTCGATAATGCCAAGACCGATGCCATTCCTGTCCAGATTGATGCCGCCATCGAAGAACTCCATACCCTTTCCGGAGTGCCCTATGAAAATATCATTCTCATGGGCCACTCCATGGGCGGCCGCTCCATCATCCGTCTGCTGGATGATTACAATGATCCCAATGCCGAGACCAGTCTTGCCCCTCGGGAGATCGGCAATGCGATCCTGTTCTCCCCGGAGGTAAACTATCATTTCAATGCTCAGGCCAGCCTTTTTGCAGGCACCAGCGATGATGCGGAAGAGCCCTGGAAATCCCTGCAGGATTCCTGCATAGCGGGAACCAATGTTTATCTCTACGGTTCTACCGCCGATGATATCGTATCGGATGAGGATGTACTGGCCATCTACCGCCATCTGGGCGGAACCAATGCACCGGAATCCGGTACCTTTGAAGGCAGCATGGTAAATACCGCCGGCAGTAAGCTGACAGTTGGAGTCACCTCGGGAGTACTGCATTCCTACCAGATGTATTCTCCGAAATTTGTCCGATATCTCAATGAGGCCCTGTCCGACATTACCGGAAAGACTGTTTCCTATTCTGCCGGGAAGATCGGCCTTGTGTACGCCGGTTGGTTTACGGGCCTTCTGGGTCTGCTTCTGACCCTTATGGGACTGAATGCCGATGGCCGTACCGCCGTGACGGATGTGGTTCCTCAGTTGCTGGATGCCAGGAAATTCCTGCTCCGCAAGTGCCTTATGTGGCTTCCCGGTACCCTGGTGGCAGTTGTGATCTGTTGCATCACCGTGTGTATGCCCTTCGGCAGTCCGGTGATGAATACCCCCTACATGTGCTTTATTGCAGGCTACGGTATCGTAATGTGCTTTGCCTACCGCAAGGGTACCTTCAAGGGCACCTCCGGTAAACTGCCCAAGCTGAGCTGGAAAGCGAACAAGCAGGAATTGCTGCCCTGTATTCTGGTCGCTGCGGGACTCTGCTTCTTTGTATGGTTCGTCCTTCGTGCCACCATGTACCGCCTGATCCCCATCAATGCCCGACTTTTCTGGGTGGCCTTTGCAACGGTCATCATGTCCGTGGGCTACTATGTTTCCGGCTGTGAGAGCGATATGCTGCAGGGCGCTACCGGCAAGGTGCGGTTCCTGTATAACCTCATCCAGTATGTGCCCCTGTTCCTGCTGGTGGGCTTCTATCTGGTGCTGAAGAGCTATTCCGGTCTCATCGGCCAGGTGCAGAATCTGATCCTCATGTATATTTTCTGTATTCCAATGGGCAATTTCATCCGTCGCAAGACAGGCTCCCGGCTTTATGGCGCAGTATTTACCGCATTCCTGTTCCAGACGCTGATGATTACATCCGCAGCTCTGATTTCCATGTTTTAAATTTTGGGAGGTGTTGCTATGTCCGTTTCTTTGCAGCCTATGAATTTCCAGCCGAAGCATTATTCCTTCCGGGTGGGCAGCAATCTCTGCCTCATTCAGGAATATGTCTACACTCTTTCTGTCCCCGTCTCCGAAAATGAGAAGGGTGAGGCTATGGCAGCCGTGTCGGATCTGAAGAAGGTCTTTTCTCAAAAGCTGTATACCGAGGATGGTTTCTTGTGCAGCGAAACCGGCAAGATTCCTGCCGGGGAGATGGTTTCTCTTCCTGCTGTGGCAGCGCTTCTCGATCTGCAGATTCAGACGGTAGGGAAGTACCTGGTGCTCACCCGCAGCGATGCCGCACCGGATGAAACCTGGATCGAAATCAGCCTCCGGAATCAGGATGCGGAATTCGGCCATCTGTATCGTCTGTTCTATTATGCGCCTCTGGATGCTTTGATCCCCGTGCGCCTCTATGTGCCCCAGGCAGTGAAAAGCGGGGAGAAGATTCCTATGCTGGTGCTGCTCCATGGCGGCGGAAGCACGGTGGATGAACCCTTCCGGGAATCCGGTGATCTGATCGCTAAAAAGGCAGAGGAGTATGGCGTGCTGCTGATGGCAGCGGATGGCTGTGTCCGCAACTGCTCCTATGGCTGTAAGCTCATGCCCGAGGGCATCGCAGCGGCAATGATCGCTGCCTTTACGGATAATGAAAAGACCCTGGAGGCCAAGCGCCTTTCCGAGGACAGCGTTGTGCAGCGCATCCGCTATTATTGCGAGAAATACCCTGTAGATACTACCCGGGTCTATCTTGCCGGCAACTCCATGGGCGGCATGGGTTCCTTCTATCTTGCTCAGCAGCATCCGGAGCTCTTTACGGCCATCGCACCTTCCTCTGCGGCGCCCCAGGCGGATGCCTTTGATACGGAGCCGCTGAAGGATATGCCCATTTACTATACTGCCGGCACCGAGGATGATCACGGGTTCTGCCATCTCCAGCGGGCGGCAGAGATGTTTATGCCCACCTGCAAGAATATGATTTTTGATGCCGTTGAGGGCGGAACCCACGGCCATTGCTGGGTAGATACCCTGGACAAGTGGTTTCCCTTCCTGCTGGCGCATAAAAAGCAATAAACGGGATAAACTGGGAAAAAGGAGTGCTCTCTTATGAAATTTGCTGTGAATGATAACTGTATTTCCTGCGGCCTGTGCGAGCAGCTTTGCCCCCAGGTCTTTGAACTGAAGCATCATAAAGCAGAAGCCATCCCGGGGGATGTCCCCGAGGAATGTGTGGATGATGCCGAGGGTGCCATGGACAGCTGCCCGGTAGAGGCCATCGAAGAAGTGTAAATAAGAGGAAGACTCCGCAATTATCGCGGAGTCTTTCGTTTTATGGTTATTTTTGTGAGCAAAGAGTGCAGTAGTTTTCCGAAAACAGCGGAAAAGCAGAAAATAGGGATGGTTAAAGCGAAAAACGCGATGGGGTATTTTTCAGGCGTTTTCCATTGAGGAAACAGATTGTAAACCCAGGCATCCAGAAGATGCGAAAGGAGATATCCTTCCGGGAATGCCCCGGAAAACCATTTCAGTGCAGCGCTGACTCTCCTTCCGGGATTTGCCCGGTAAGTGCCCAGGAAAACCGAGAAGGCAATGGCGGTGATGAAAAATCCGCCGTAGCCTTGGGTAAAACCTGTGCTGCAGGTGCTTGTGGCAGTAAAATAGGTAACAGTGCCCAGAAATAAGGCGGTTCCCAATGCGGCACTCCAGCAGATCAGGGGCGATATCTTCGGCCTCAAATTGGCAATGGCAGCCCCAATCAGGTAATAAGTCAGGGGATAGGCTCCTTCCCACCATGAGGGGAATAGTTCCAATGCCGTTAGGGAAGGCAGCGCCGTTGCAGTCAGAAAGGAAAGGGTCAGAAAAGTAAGCTTTTGGGGATCCAGATTCGCAATTGCCAGATTGATTACCGGAGAGAGGAAAATCAGCCCGATATACATGCCAATGTACCAGCCGTAGTAGGCACCACCAAAGCCAAAGAATTTCCCAATCCATTCCGTGAGACTGCGGGTGTCCCCAAAAACAAATTGCCGCAGGGGCATGGAGATCAGAGCCACTGCAATATAGGCTTTTAAGGTAGGAACCAGACAGCGGTAATATCCTCTGCTCAGAGCTTTCCCACATCGCAAATACCCGGTCAGCATCATAAAAATACCGTTGCAGGAGAAAAAGAGCCAACGGAGGCAGCCTGCCAGCCAGATTGCAGCGCCCTGCTGGTTTTCATAGTAAAACCCATTATATAGAAAAAAATGTACCCCCACCACAAAGAAAAGTCCTGTGATCCGCACAAGATCAATGCCCGGTTCCCGATGCTCCATAGAAAAAACCTCCCGAATCTGTTTATGCACAGCATACGGGAGGTTTCTTTCGGTTCTTTGGGGAAAATCTTACGGTTTTCTTTCAGCTTTCGGCAGGCTTACGATGGCGCGGAACTGGTCACCGTCGATCTCAATCTGAAAACTGCCGCCAACGGATTCTGTGTAGGTCTGGGCAATGGCCAGGCCCAGGCCGCTGCCCTGGGTGGTTCTTGCCTTGTCACCCCGGGCAAACCGCTGGAGGATTTCCTCGGGGGAAAAATCCATTTCATACGAGGCGGTGTTGGTGAGGGTCACTGTGGCGCAGCGTTCCGATTCTTTGACAGTCAGATAAATCCGGGTGCCCTGAAGGGCGTATTTCATGGCGTTTTCCAGCAGATTCATAAATACCTGATGCACCCGATTGCCATCGGTGCAAAGCGATAAAGAATCACAGCAGTATTTGCGTTTCACCACCAGATTCCTGGCTGTCAACGCATCATCCTCCAGACCTATGGTCTGCTCCAGCAGGCGGATCAGATCGATTTCCTGCAGATTCGGTTCCAGCGCACCGCTGGAAACCTTCGTCAGATCAAAGAGGGAATCCACCAGATCCCGCATATATCGGCTCTTGCGGTTCAGCTTTGCAAGATGGGTTTTTCCTTCTGCTGAAAGACTTTCATTTTCCAGCAATTCTCCATATCCTAAAATGGAGGTAAGAGGAGTGCGCAGGTCGTGGGAAACATTGGAAATGAGTTCTACCTTAAACCGTTCATCTGCTACGGCTTTCCGGATGGCATCCTCTTTCTCCTGCTGTTGGGAGAAGAGAATCTCCTGCTCACGAGTGAACAGATTATCCTTCGGAGGAAGCACGGAGCCTTTCTCCATGCTGTGAATCTGCCGGAAGAGATCCGTGGTGCTGATCTGATATCGAACTACCAGAAGAACGCACAGCAGCGCACAGAAGTATGACCAAAGGGCAACGGACAGCGAAAACGGGTGATAGACCCCAATGCTGTCTATCAAGGAAAAGTAAAAATAGGAGGAACTGAAAAGCAGAAAACCGAAGAAAGCGAATAGAATACAAAATCCGAACACGATGGGTAGATAAAACCGGAAAGGGGTTCCTTTTCCACCTGTGGCCATAGCTGCCCGATGGATTCCCAGCCAGGACAGGTTCAGCCTGCTTCTTATCCAGGCGACCAGGCAACCCAGCAGCGTAATGGCGGCAGCAAGGGCAGGGAAGAGCAGAAAAGCGCTGCCGGTTTGTATTACCCGAATCAGAATGATCAGAATTAAAATTTCCGTTTCCGGCCCCAGGAAAGGCCGATTCTGATCCGACAGGTAGAGATAAACCCCTGCAAACAAAACGCCGAAGAGTATGGCGACTGCGGAGCAGAATTGCTGAAAAAAGGAAACAGGTCGGCTGTTTTCCACGGGAATAGGGGAGAAGACAGTTTCATCTGTGGCATCAGTCCCTGCATGGGTGGCTTCCGCAGCAACCTCGGTAGTTGCCGGGAATGTGGTTGCGGAGGTGCCGTTCCAATCGGTTTGTTGATATCCGAAGCTGCCCAGGGTGATCAGCAGGGCGAAGAGCAGGCAGCTGGAAATTTTCCATAGTTTACGATGCTTTGAAAACATAGCCAATACCCCACACCACCTTTAAATATTCCGGCTTTTTCGGGTTCAGTTCCAGCTTCTCCCGTATCCGGCTGATATGCACCATCACCGTGTTCTCCACGGCAAAGGCGTCGCAGTTCCACACCAGGCTGTAGATTTCTTCCGCAGAGAAAACCCTTTCCGGGTTTTTCATGAACAGCTCCAGAATTTTGTATTCCGTGGCGGTCAGATGTACCTCATCTCCCCGAACAAACAGCCGTTTTCCTGCGGTGTCCAACAGAATGTCCCGAATCCGTATTTCCTGACCGGCATTTCTGCTCTCCCGAATAGAACCCAGATCCTGATACCGTCGCAGAAGGGCCTTCACTCTTGCCAGCAGCTCCTGCTGATCAAAGGGCTTTATGAGATAGTCATCCGCACCTGCTTCCAGTCCCAGAATCCGGTCACTGCCTTCTGCTTTCGCTGAAAGCATGAGGATGGGCACATTGCTGCTTTCCCGAATCCGCATGGTAGCCATAATTCCGTTCAGTCCCGGCATCATGACATCCATAATGATCAGATTGATTTCTTTTTGTGCGGCAATCCGGCAGGCGGTATTTCCATCCCCTGTGGTGCGTACCCGGTAACCGGCTTTCAGCAGAGCGGCGCTGATAATCTCCACAATATTCGTATCGTCATCAACGACTAAAATACATTCCATGGCACATTCCTCCATGTTCTTCATTATAAAAAAAATCCCCCGGCGGATGTCAATGCGGCATCCTCGGGGGCAAATCTTAAGATTTTCTGTCGGTTTTTTCGTACACCTTGTTTCCTGCCAGGTAAACAGCAGAAATGGCAATGTCTTTCAGCTTGTTTTGGTCGACTGTAAAGGGATTTTCCTCCAGCACAGTGAAGTCTGCCAGATATCCGGGAGCGATTTTTCCCCGGCGATCTTCGGCAAAACAGCCCTCTGCGCTGCGGATGGTGTAGCTGTCCAGAGCCTCCTGCACGGTAAAGGCCTGCTCCGGCAGGTAGGGACCGACACTGTCCCGGAGGGTGGTGCGGGTTACGGCGCATTGGATGCCGGCCATGACATCCGGCAATTCCACAGGGCAGTCGCTGCCGTTGGATACGGATACGCCTTTTTCCATCAGAGTTTTCCAGCTGTAGCTGGTAGAAGCCAGCGCCTTGCCAACACGATTTTCCACAATGTGGTTGTCGTAATCCAGGAAGATACTCTGGGCATAGACATGAAGGCTCAGTTTTGCAATCTTTTCCAGCTGATCGGGACGGGAGATCTGACAGTGCACCACGCCGTGGCGGTGATCCTCTCGGGGATGGTTTGCCAGAGCTTTCTCAATGGCACCCAGTACCCAATCCAGACAGGCATCGCCGATGGCGTGGACTGCCACCTGCATACCCTGGGCGTTGGCGTAGTCTACCATCTCCTCCATGGTTTCCCGAGTGAAAACCGGAATGCCCCGGGTGGTGGGATCATCAGCGTAGGGCTGGGTCAGAAATGCAGTTCTGGCACCCAGAGCGCCGTCTCCCAGCATCTTTAAGGGGCCAATGCGGAAGTTGTCGGTACCGGTGCCGGTCTTGTTCCCAGCCTCCACAAATTCTTTCAGGGTTTCCGGGGTTGTAAAGTTTGCCTGCTCATAAACTCTTACGGTGAGCTTGCCTTCTGCCTCCAGTTCCCGGTAGGCGGCATTGATATCCTGCCAGGGAATCTGGCGGGAAAGACAGTAGTCGTCAGTCTGGCAGGCGGTGATGCCGTAGGCGTTCAGGGCCTTACAGGCAGAGCGGATCATTTCCTTCAGTTCTGCCTTTCCGGGGGCGGGAATGGCATCGTAGACGAGTTCCATGGCATTGTCAAAGAATCTGCCGTCGGGAATCCCTTCCTCCATGCCGATGCGTCCGCCGACCGGCTGAGGGGTACTTCCGTCAATGCCCACCAGGGAAAGAGCCTTGGAATTTACCACCAGACAGTGGCCGCAGGCTCTGACGGCGCAGATGGGAACTTCCGTGGAGACCTGATCCAGATCCCGGCGGTTGGGCATCCGCTGGGCATCTGCAAAATAGTCCTGGTTCCAGCCTCTTCCGTAGAGCCAGCCGCCGTCAGCAACGGGATTTTCTGCAAGAAAACCGCGGAAATAGGAAATCATGTCCTTAAGGCTGTGGGTGTGCTTTGCCAGGGCGGCGGAACGGAGGGTTTTGCCGAAGCCCAGCAGGTGCATATGGCTGTCCTCAAATCCGCTGCATACGAAATTTCCCTGCAGATCCACGGTGGCATCCACCGCAAATGCGCGGGCATCCTCGTCGGAACCCACAAAGAGGTATTTTCCGTCCTCGATAACCACCGCTTCCTGAAGGGGGAGGGTTCCCGTATAGATCTTTCCGTTTGTATAGGCAATTCTCATGGCGATCATCCTTAAGTCATATTTGTGAAATATCATATTCGTTTTATCGATATTTGTCAACTTATTTTAGCAATAAGGCAGTTTATCCGTGGAAAAGATCTATAAAAACATGGTTTTTACCAAAAAAATGAAAATAGAGCGAATTTTGTTGAAAATAAGCATAGAACAGGATATAATGAATCCGTATAGGTGTTGGCCCCAATTTCGGAGCCGTTTTTGATCTTTGTGTTTTTAAGGAGGAAAGCTATGACTTCTGAAGAAGTTAAGCAGCTGAAAATCATGGCTTGCAAGGTGCGCATGGGTGTTATTGAGAGTACCCATAGTGCAAAGGCCGGTCATCCCGGCGGAAGCCTTTCTGCAGCCGATCTGTTTACCTATCTGTATTTCAAGGAACTGAATGTGGATCCTAAGAATCCCAAGTGGGAGGATCGGGATCGTTTCGTGCTTTCCAAGGGCCACGCCGCCCCCGGCTTGTATGCCGCCATGGCACACCGCGGATTTTTCCCCGTGGAGGATCTGCTGACTCTGCGTCACGTTGGCTCCTATCTGCAGGGTCATCCCAATATGAATTCTGTCCCCGGTGTGGATATGTCCACCGGTTCTCTGGGCCAGGGCATTTCTACCGCTGCCGGTATGGCTCTGGGTCTGAAGTACCAGGGCAAGTCCTGCCACGTGTATACCCTCTGCGGTGACGGTGAGATTCAGGAAGGCCAGGTCTGGGAAGCCTGCATGATGGCATCCCATTATCATCTGGATAATCTGACTGTGATCATCGATAACAACGGTCTGCAGATCGACGGCGATGTGGCACAGGTCATGAGCCCTTATCCCATCGTGGATAAGCTGGAGGCCTTCGGCTTCCGGGTGTTCACCATGGATGCCCATGATTTTAATTCCATCGAGGAAGCCCTGAACGCAGCCAAGCAGGTTGTCGGTCAGCCCTCTGCTATCGTTATGAAATCCGTCAAGGGCAAGGGTGTCTCTTTCATGGAGAATGATGCCGGCTGGCACGGAAAGGCATGCAACGATGCCGAATGTGAGGTCGCTATGAACGAGCTGAAAGCACAGCTTGCGGAACTGGAGGGTATGTAATTATGGCAGATGTAAAAAAAGTTGCAACCCGTGAAGGTTACGGCCAGGGTCTGGTGGCTCTGGGCAAGGAGCATCCCGATGTAGTGGTGTTGGATGCCGACCTGGCAGGCTCCACAAAAACCGGTAACTTCCGCAAGGTGTTCCCCGATCGCCATTTCAATATGGGTATTGCTGAGGGCAATATGATGTCCGTAGCTGCAGGCCTTGCCGCTACCGGCCTGGTTCCCTTTGCTTCCTCCTTTGCTATGTTTGCTTCCGGCCGCGCTTTTGAGCAGATCCGTAACTCCATCGGCTATCCTGCTCTGAATGTGAAAATCGGTGCTACCCACGGCGGTATCTCCGTTGGTGAGGATGGCGCCAGCCACCAGTGCAATGAGGATTTCGCTCTCATGCGCTCCATCCCCGGCATGGTAGTCATGTCTCCTTCTGACGCTGTGGAGGCTGCCGCAATGGTGAAGGCTGCCTATGAGCATGATGGCCCTGTGTATATGCGCTTTGGTCGTTCCAATGTGCCTGTTGTCCATGAGGAGGGTATGACCTTCGTCATCGGCAAGGGTGAAGTCCTGCGGGACGGCGCCGATGTTGCCATCATCGCCAACGGCCTGCTGGTTCCTGAGGCTCTGGAAGCTGCCGAAACGCTGGCCCAGGAAGGCATTTCTGCCATGGTCATCAACATGGCAACCATCAAGCCCCTGGATGAAGAGCTGGTTCTCTCTGCCGCTCGCAAGTGTGGCAAGATCGTGACCTGTGAGGAGCACTCTGTGATCGGTGGCCTGGGTGAGGCTGTCTGCAGCCTGCTGAGCGAGAAGCTGCCCACTCCCGTTCGCAAGATTGGTGTCAACGACGTGTTTGGCCATTCCGGCCCCGCAGCAGTCCTGCTGAAGGAGTTCGGCCTGTCCGCTGAGCACATCGTGGAAGTCGTCAAGAGCTTCTGATTGAAAAAATGAAAGCCGCAAGGATTTTCCTTGCGGCTTTTTTTAGTTTTTGATTTTTCTTTGGGCGGTACCGGCGTTTTTTACCTGTTCCGGTGTGATCTTCGCGTTTTCGTCATACCGGGCGGAGAGATAGATGCTGCGCAGTTCCTTTGCAGCGGTCTCGTCCATGCCCTTGGGCATCCGCATCAGAATATCCTCCGACGTATCGTTCCTGTGAAGCTTTACGCCGGCTTTTTTCATTTTCCGCAGGTATTCCCGGTAGATGGCCCGAACCTTCTGGCGGTTGGAGCGGCCTTTTTCTTTCTTTTTCTTCTCTTCCGGGGGCAGCGTCTGCAGTACTTCCGTGGCGGATGCCATGGCCTGACGGCTGGACAGGAGCCGCATCATGAAAAACAGAAGTACGGCAAGTACGATCAGAATCAGCACAGCCAGCCACCAGGGGAACCCCATCTCCTCCTGCACAGGCTCGGGAACCAGTTCTCCGATTCCTGTGGGCATCGGCACGGTTTCCGGGGGAGCCGTGGGATCGGCATGTGTTATGGATTCTATGAATTTTTCCCGGTCAGTGGTTTTGATAAGATGAACCAGATAGACAAAGGGAGAAAGCAGAACGGAATACAGGGAGAGGAAAGCCTTTTCCAGGAGCCCCTTGAGAGAGTCTGCCCGGGAACGGGCGAATTGCTCCAGGAGCATGACAACGGCAAGAATTGCGCCCATTCCGCCGACGGAAAGGAACAGCTGCTTACGGTTGAGTTTTCTGCCCTGGCTGTCCTCTGCGCCGATGCGCACCTGCCGCAGCAGCAGAACGCTGCACAGGGCACTGAGGAGGGCGTATTTGAGGGGATCCCAGGAATTTAGAATGGGTTTTCCGGCTGTCATGGACTCGAATTCATGAAACAGCCAGATCACAACGAAGAACAAACCCCAGACGGTGACGGCGGCACGGAAAAAGCTCCGGTAGCTGTAATACTCCAGTCCGGTGTTTCCGCGAATGATGATGGCGCAGGTAAACAGGACTGGAAGCAGCAGGATCAGATAATCCATGGTGGCTGCGCCGAAATAGAAGTTCATCAGCGGAAACAGCAGTCCGATGAGACGGGCATTTCCTCGGTTTTCCAGAAGATCGGCGACGAGTCCTCCTGCAGCGCACAGCAGGGCCGCCATGAAAAAGGAGAAGGTGCAGGGAAACAGCAGGGGGAAAGCGGAAACAGAAGAAAAATACAGGGATACGCAGCTGAAAATGAACAGACTCATGCCAGGTACCTCCTGCCATCCAGAATACAAACGGCACCCATGGTCTCCAGGGAACGGAAGATACCGCTGCCCTCCAAATTGGGGGTAATGACCACGCAGAAGCTGTTGTTCTTCCGATGATCCAGGGTTCTGCGTACCAGCTGCTCCTTGGAGAAAAAGTTTAGATAATCCGCCCGACCCAGAGCATAAAGCAGGGTGTTCAGGTGGGTCTGCCCCAAGCCCTCCGGCAGGTGGAAGAATTTTCCGGTGGGGCCGGTGAGGTTGCCGTTGGTTCGCAGATCAAAGGGGATCTTCCGCCGCTCCAGCTGCTGGCATACGGTGCGGGTCAGACGGAAGCATGCCTCCAGCTCTTCCTCGGTACCGCCGGCGGTGTCCAGCAGTACGGTGGCGGTCTGCTCGGCGGTGTGATCGAACTGCTTGACTTGCAGGGAGCCTGCCATGGCGGTCCGAGTCCAGGAGATATTTTTCATGGGATCGCTGCCGCTATAATCCCGGAAACCGGCGGTGAGAATGGGATCCTCCAGCAGAAATCTGCGGACGGAGATATCTCCCAGGAAGCCGCCGAAGGCTTCCAGTACCCCGGGATCCTTGCTTTCCTCCGGCATGACGACGATTTCCAAGCCGTCGCCGTTTTTGGGAGATTCCATGAGACCCAAAAAGTCACCGGCAGAGAGCCGGTAAGGGCCCACGGTGTATACGCCCCGATGGGGCAGGGAGAAGGCAAGACTTCGGGTGCTGCGCTGACGGCCCTTCAGGGAGAAGCGTTCCTCCAGAAACAGGCTGCGAAAGCCATCCCTCAGATGGCGGCGGCGCCAGCTCTTTTCGGCATAAAACTCCGCATTTACCGGGAAGGGGATCTGCAGCCGGATAAAGGGGATTGGCAGCTTGCTCCGGTTCTCCACAGAGGAATAGAGGGTCACTTTTTCCCCGGGTTCAGCCAGAATGGTGTCCGTTTCTCCGTGAAAGCGGAGGGCATCCAGGGCGGCAAGGGTTCCGTAGCGCTCTGCCAGATACAGCAGAAGTCCTGCGGCAATCAAAAGAATCAGTATCATAATTCGTTTTCCAGAGGCACAGTTACGGAGGCCAGCTTCGTTTTCAGGTAGTTTTCCACATCGGCCCGGGAACCGGATACGGCGGACAGGCGGTGGGCCAGTACCGGCACGGCTTCCTTTACCACATCCTCGGGGATGACAAAGTCACGTCCGTCCATGGCAGCGGTGACCTGGGCAGCCTGGTACAGGGCGATAGCGCCGCGGGTGGAGACACCGCCTACCAGAATCTGGGCATTCCGGGTGGCTTCCACGATGTTCATGATGTAATCCACGATCTCTTTGCTGACCCGCACATCCCGGTAAGCCTTCCGGAGGGTGCAAATCTCTTCCGGCGTGGCGACCTGGGGCAGGGTTTCCAGAATTTCCAGGGTGGAACCCCGGGCGATGACTTCTGCTTCCTGCTCCCGGGTCATGTAGCCCATGGATAGCCGCATGAAGAAACGGTCAATCTGAGCCTCGGGCAGGGGGAAGGTGCCGTAGGATTCCAGAGGGTTCTGGGTGGCCATGACCATAAAGGGGTCAGCCATGGGATAGGTCTTGCCGTCTACGGTGATCTGATGCTCTTCCATAGCCTCCAGCAGGGCGGACTGGGTTCTGGGGGTGGCGCGGTTGATCTCATCTGCCAGAATCATTCCCGCAAACAGGGGGCCGGGACGGAATTCAAATTCGCTTTCCTTCTGGTTGTAGAAATTGATGCCGGTGAGATCGGAGGGCAGCAGATCCGGGGTGAACTGGATCCGGCGGAAATCTCCGCCTACGCTTTTGGAGAAGGCCCGAAACAGCATGGTTTTGCCGGTGCCGGGAACATCCTCAATGAGCACATGGCCGCCGCAGAGACAGCTGACCACCACCTGGCGGATGACTTCCTCCTTACCAACAATGACCTTGCTGCAGTTATCGATGATTTTTTCGGTAAATTCTTTGATGTTGTTCATGTTTTTCTCCTGTTATAATTCGATACTCCCCAGAACTTCGCCGATTTTTCCGCAAATCAGCAGGTCTGCCTCCCGGTCGTAGGGGGTGGGGGAAAGGTTAATGAGCACAAGCCGGTTACCGCGGTAGTAACGGATGAGTCCGGCGGCGGGGTAGACGTTCAGACTGGTACCGCCTACAATCAGCAGGTCGGCATTTTCCAGAAGCTCCAGGGAGTTTTCCAGCGTCCGGGAATTGAGACTCTCTTCATAGAGCACCACATCCGGCTTCAGAATTCCGCCGCAGCTGCATTTTGGAATTCCGTCGGAATCCATGATCTCCCCCAACGGGGCAAACCGGCGGCATCTTGTGCAGTAGTTGCGCAGCACCGAGCCGTGGAGCTCCTGCACATTTTTACTTCCGGCGGCCTGATGGAGTCCGTCAATGTTCTGGGTGATGACCCCTGCCAGATGCCCGGCAGCTTCCCATTTTGCAAGAGCAATGTGGGCAGCGTTGGGCTTTGCCTGGGGATAGAGCATTTTGTCCCGATAGAATCGGAAGAATTTTTCAGGATGCCGGACAAAATAGCTGTGACTGAGAATCGTCTCGGGAGGGGCATCGTAGTGCTGGTTATATAGGCCGTCTACGCTGCGGAAGTCCGGAATTCCGCTTTCCGTGCTGACACCTGCGCCGCCGAAGAAAACGGCAGATCTGCTCTCTTTCAGCCAGGTTTCCAGAGTTTTGATGGCATTTTCCATGAGAATCCCTCCTTTTTCCCAATTATAGCATGGGGATGAAGTTTTGTCGATAGGGGGATTCCCCTCGACGGAACAGGGATAATCGAGCAAGAAAAATCTTCCGGGATTTTTGCTGTGATTGCGACGGATTTTTCTGCCTTTTCCCAATAAAATGGAGGAAAGGAGGGAGAAATCATGGAAATATATGACTTTGCACAGAAATGGCTTTTCTGGTTTCAAAACGGTGGGGAGGAGGACTCGGAGAATTTCCGTCAGGATTGCCGCAGCCTTGGTTTTTCTATGGATTGCGGACAGGCCTTTATCTCTGCATTTCCCCATACCCGGGCTTTCCAGGATGCGGGAGGACTGGAGGGGGTCATCGATCAGGTGGAGGACCCGGAGCTTCTGGGTTCGGCGCTGTTTTCCAAGTGGCGGTGGATCACCCATTGGGAATATCATGGGGATCTGCGCTCTGAGGAAAATTGCCGCTGGTTTACCCTTGCTTTGACCAGAATGGTGGAATTGACGCAGCCTCTAGAGCGGCCAATGCCGGGAAAAATACATTTTCTTCGACTGATATCCGAAAAAATCCGGGATGGTGATGTGCTATGCAGGGGAGCATTGTATGAGCAGCAGATCACCCTTTTTCGTGACGGGAGGGCGGAGATCCTTGACCGGTATTTTGGGGAAAAGGATCAGGTGCAGACCCTGTTCTTCCCGCAGGCGGCCGAGAGAATCGATGCAATCTGGGAAGGCATCAAAGACCTTCCCCAGCTGCCCCAGCGGCGGGACGCGGGGCGGTGGACGGCCTATGGTATCGGGGAAACAGGGGAGGTTTGCAGATTCAGTGGGAATCTGGGAGACGCGCCGGCCCTTTCGGATTTCCTTCGCCGGGAGTTGCGCTGCCATGATTTGCTGTGCATGGATGGCAGAGGAACTGAGTGTGCCCTGTGTGCCGTGACTGTGGAGATGACAAACTATCTGGTGCAGCTGGACGAGGAAGGTATTATCGGCAGCTGGGAAACCAAAATGGGCAGGGCACATTTTCAGTGCAGCATGCCGGAGAGGGCAGCGAAGATTCTGGGAAAGCTGCAGGGAAGCCGATTCTATGCGGGAGGTGCCGATATTCCCGAAGGGGATACGGAGATCACAGCAGTATACGAGACCGGGGAGGCGGAACGTATTCGCTGTTCCCGGGATACCATGCCGCAGGAAGCTGCTGCTTTTCTGGATGCCATGGGGGAAATCCTGGCTGATCTGCATTTCCCAGATTTTTTAGTGGAAGAATCTCCGAAATTTGTTGCAATGACCGTATAAAAAAGCACCCCTTTGGGGTGCTTTTTCTTATTTATTCTTTTCGTACAGGATCTTCAAACCATCGGTGAGCAGGTTCGGCTCCAGCTTGATATCTCGCTTGCAATGGGGCGCAATCACAGAGGAAAGACCACCGGTAAGCACTGCGGTAACAGGCATGCCCAGGGCTTCCTCCGTCCGGTCAATCAGGCCGTCCAGCATGGCGGCACAGCTGTAAATGGCACCTGCCTGCATGCAGTCCAGGGTGTTTTTGCCAATGAAAACCTTGGGCTCGTCCAGATTGATGAAGGGAAGCTGAGCAGCCCGGGCGGACAGGGCATCCATGGAGACCCGCAGGCCGGGAATGATCAGACCGCCGATGTAGCTGCCTTCCGCGTCAATGACGGACATGGTGGTTGCAGTGCCCATGTCAAAGACTGCCAGAGGTGCCGGGTACTTGGCAATGGCGGCAACGGCATCCACCAGAAGGTCGCTGCCCATCTGATTGGGATTGTCCATTTTGATGGTGAGGTCGGTGCGCAGCTGGGGACTGACTACCAGGATGTCCTTGCCGGTGAGCTGCTTGACGGCAATAGGCAATGCGGTGCGCAGGGTGGGCACCACGGAGGAGAGAATACCGCCCTCGATTTTGCTGAGGTCGATGCCTTTCATATTCAGGATCCCCTGAAAGATCAGGGCATATTCGTCGGCGGTTTTGTTGCGATCGGTGGAGCAGCGGGCAGAGAAGACCTGCTTGTCTCCCTCCAGGCCGCCGATGACGATATTGGTATTGCCTACATCAATGGCTAAAATCATTTTGTGTTCCTCCCATAAATGAACAGGCGCATCCGCAAGGGGATGCGCCGGGTATATTAAGTACGCTTCAGCGCTTTGGCAACGCCCTTGGCAACGCCGCCGCCAATGATCATGCCGGTGAGAGCTTCAATCAGACCCTGAACACCCACGGATACAATGACGAACATGAATGCGCTCTGAACTCCCAGAGTTGCTACTCTGCCCTGAATGTAGTCGCTGCGGTAGAACACCAGAACGATGAAGCCCATGAAGGTGATGGTGTTCAGCAGGGGAGCAGAAAGTCCTCCCAGGAAATAGCACACGGTGTTGCTCTTATCCAGCTTCTTCACACCCTTGAAAATGAGACCGGTGAAGAATCCGGTGAGGATCCGACAGCCCACGCAGAGAATGACCGTTGCGAAGGGGCTCAGCTGGAAAAAAGTGCCGGTCATAACGGACGCACCGGTGATGGCATCATACAGACTGGTGAGGCCGTAGATACCGCCTAAGATGGCACCGGCCATAGGGCCAAGCAGCATTGCACCAATACCGATGGGAACCATGTTCAGCGTCATGTTCAGAGGTCCAACCGGGATGGAGGACAGACCCATGAGCTTCATGGCAAGGATGATGGCGACAAGGATCGCCAGCTCGGTCATATACCGGGCACTGTACTTTTTTTGCATATTCAATTACCTCCTGCTGCCGTTTCGCCTTTGCGAATACAGCGCAAAATAAAAATAAAGATGTGCTTTTTCCTGTCTTGCCGCCCGCCATTCGGGGTGCAGCAGACTTTGCACGGCTGTATTATAGTCCCAGAGAATGGAAAAATCAAGTTGATTTTGCGCTCTTTGAGGGCTATAATGGAGAAAAAATCAATGAAAGGGGATATCCCCATGCTGAAAGGAAAAACCGTTGTTCTGGGTGTTACCGGATCCATTGCCTGCTATAAAGCGGCTGCGCTTACCTCTGCTCTTGTGAAGCAGCATGCGAGTGTCCAGGTCATCATGACCCAGAATGCCACCCAGTTTGTCCATCCCATCACCTTTGAACAGCTTACCGGAAGAAAAGCCCTCATCGATACCTTTGACCGAAATTTCCAGCACCAGGTGGAGCATGTCTCCATTGCAGATGAGGCAGATCTGGTGCTGATTGCTCCTGCAACCGCCAATGTGCTGGCAAAGCTGGCCTGCGGCATTGCGGATGATATGCTGACGACGACAGTCCTGGCCTGCAACTGCCCCAAGGTGGCGGCTCCTGCCATGAACACCAAGATGTTTGAGAATCCTGTGACCCAGGATAATATTGCACGCCTGCAGCATTACGGCTGGCACATGGTGCAGCCCGGCGTGGGCAGACTGGCCTGCGGTGCCGTAGGTGCCGGAAAAATGCCGGAACCCGAGGAGCTTCTGGAGCTGTGCCTCCATTATCTGCGGCACGAGAAGGACATGGTGGGCAAGAAGGTGCTGGTGACTGCCGGTCCCACCCGGGAAGCGCTGGACCCTGTGCGGTATCTGACCAACCATTCCACCGGCAAGATGGGCTATGCCATTGCCAAAGCCGCCGCTGCCAGAGGCGCCGAGGTGACCCTGGTTTCTGGCCCTGTGGAGCTGAAGGCTCCCTCCTTTGTCAATACCGTTCCTGTGGTTTCTGCCCAGGATATGTTTGAAGCTGTGGCAGCCAATGCGAATTCTGCCGATATCATCATCAAGGCTGCTGCCGTGGCAGACTATCGCCCTGTGAATGTTTCCGACCAGAAGATCAAGAAGAAGGATGGTGACCTCTCCATTCCTGTGGAGCGTACCACCGATATTCTGGGGTATCTGGGTACCCATCGGAGAGAGGGCCAGTTCCTCTGCGGCTTCTCCATGGAAACTGAAAACCTGGTGGAAAACAGCCGGGCAAAGCTTCTAAAGAAGAATCTGGATATGGTGGCTGCCAACAGCCTGCGGCAGGCAGGTGCCGGCTTCGGGGTGGATACCAATGTGCTGACCCTGATCTCCAAGGATGGAGAAGAAGAACTGCCTCTGCTTTCCAAGGATGCGGCGGCAGATGCCCTGCTGGATGCCATTCTGCAGAAAATGTAAGCAAAAAGGATAGGCACTTGCCTATCCTTTTTCCCTGTTTGATCGATAAAGGAAGTGTATGCTATGAGAATTCGTCCCATGGAGCAGAAGGACACGGAGACCGTGCTTTCCTTCATGCTTCCCTTTTATGCCTCCGAGGCAGTGATCGAAAAAGCGCCGGAGGGTGTGCTGCGTCAGGACATCGCAGACTGCGTAGGGGAATGTCCTTTTATCTACGGCTTTGTCTTTGAGGAAGAAAACGGCAGCCTTTCCGGGTACTGTATGACGGCCCTCAGCTATACCACGGAGTTCGGCGGGATCTGCGTGTGGATCGAGGACCTGTATCTGGCACCGGGGTTCCGGGGCAAAGGCTATGGCCCGCTGATGCTGCAGTATGTGGAGGATCGCTACCGGGGCAAGGCGGTGCGCCTGCGACTGGAGGCGGAACCGGAAAACGAAAGGGCAGTAGCCGCTTACCGAAAATTCGGCTTCGCAGAACTGCCCTATATGCAGATGACGAAGGAATACCGCAACTTATAAGCGCTCTGTGATGGTGCCGCCGCCGATGACCGTATCGCCGTCGTAAAGGACAACGGCCTGACCGGCGGTGATGGCTCTCTGGGGTTCGTCGAATTCTACCCGTGCAAATCCGTTTTCCTCCGGGTATACGGTGGCAGGCTGTTCCTGCTGGCGGTACCGGGCCTTGGCTTTGCAGCGGATGGGCTGGGTGAGGGTTTCAAAGGGGAACCAGTTCCAGTCCTTTGCCCGGAGGGTTTTGGAAAACAGAGCCTCATTGGGGCCAACGGTAACGGTGTTTTTCTCCATGTCCTTGCTGCAGACGTAGACGGGAGCGCCCATGGCAAGGCCTAAGCCCTTGCGTTGGCCGATGGTATAGCCTACGGCACCCTGGTGCTTGCCTACCACCTTGCCGGAAAGATCCAGAAAATCTCCTTGGGGATAGCTTTTTCCGGTGTAGCGCTCCATAAAGGCCACATAGTCGCCGTCGGGCACAAAGCAGATATCCTGGCTGTCGTGTTTCCGGGCGTTGATAAAGCCCTGCTGCTCTGCAATGGCCCGGACTTCCGTTTTGGGAAGCTCGCCCAGAGGAAACTGAATGTGGGCAAGCTGCTCCTGGGTCAGAGAGTAGAGCACGTAGCTCTGGTCCTTTTCTGCATGGGTTGCCTTGTGCAGAAGATATCTTCCCGTGGTTTCGTCCCGGGTGATCCGGGCATAGTGACCCGTAACGATATAGTCACATCCCAACACCTGCGCCCGATGGAGCAGGTGTTCAAATTTTAGGTATCGGTTGCAGTCGATGCAGGGGTTGGGGGTAGCACCGCATTCATAGCAGGCGACGAACTTACGGATGACTTTTTCTTCAAAATCATCCCGGAAATTAAACACATAATAGGGCATGCCCAGACGGAAGGCTACGGCTCTGGCATCTTCCACATCGTCCAGGGAGCAGCAGGTTTTTCCCTGGGTGCCGATCATTTCGTTGTTATACAGCTGCATGGTTACGCCCATGCAGGTATAGCCGAGCTGCTGCATGAGATAGGCTGCCACGGAGCTGTCAACACCGCCGCTCATGGCGATGAGCGCCTTTTTGTTTCCCATAATTCTCTCCTCAAAGGTTTGTAACTTTTTGAAGCTAGTATACCAGCTGTTGCTGCGGCAGTCAACATTGAAAAGCAAAAAATGGAAATTTCACAGGAAAAACCTGCCTTTTATATAGGAAATTGCACGACAAATGGTAACAATTTTGTAATTATTTTCGCAAAAGGGGTTGAAAAGGAAGCCTTTGTCTGCTATAATGCGTAAACAGATCACATATTACGACACTTTTCTAAAAGGAGAATACATATGTTCAGAAAAGCGGTGAGCATTTTGCTCCTGACGGCAATCCTTCTGAGCCTCTTTGCAGTTGTTCCTGTATCTGCGGAAGAGAGCAGCGGGTTTACCACCAGCGCCGATGCGATTTCTATGCTGAAGAAATTTGAGGGCTTCTCCAAGTACCCTTATTACGATTATTCCCAGTATACCGTCGGTTATGGCACCAGATGCCCGGATGAGGATTATTCCCGGTTTGCCATGGACGGCATCACCGAGGAAGAGGCGGAAACGCTCCTTGCCAATTATCTGCAGAAGACGGAAAAGACGCTGAATCATTTTGCAGCGTCCAAGGGACTTTCCTGGACCCAGAATCAGTTTGATGCACTGATCCTGTTTTCCTATAACTGTGGCACTGCATGGCTGTATCAGACCGGCGAGTTCCGCAGCGCTGTTTTGGAAGGCAAGACCGGTGAGGGATTTATTTATCCCATCACCTTGTGGTGCTCTGCCAACGGCACCATTCTGGGTGGATTGGCAAATCGCCGTCTGTGCGAAGCAAACCTGTACTTAAACGGTATCTATGATACCACACCGCCTGCGGATTACTGCTATGTCAAGTACCAGGCCCAGGGCGGTGTTACCGAAACCCGGGTGGAAGGCTATGATGCCTCCATCGGCCATGCACCTTCTCCCAGCGCATCCTATTCCGGCCAGCAGTTCCTGGGTTGGTTTACGGATAAGACCGGCGGAACCAAAGTTGAGGTTCTGGATCGCAGCCTGAACGGCAAGACCCTGTATGCCCATTGGGCATCTACCGCTCCTGCCCCCGAAACGACAACCACCCCCACCGAAACCAAACCCGCGGAAACCACACCTGCCGAGACCAAACCGGCAGAAACCACTCCCGCAGAGCCTGCTCCCGAAGTGAAGAGCGTGGAAGTGACCGTTACGGATTATCTGAATGTCCACAGCGGCGCAGGCACCGGCAATTCCATCATCGGCACCCTGGACTACGGAACCAAGGTCACCGTTACCGAGGTAAAGGAAAGCGGCGGATACAAGTGGGGCCAAATTTCCAAGGGTTGGATCTGCCTGTATTATACCAATTATGAGGATGTCATCAGCGGCAAGACGGAAACCGTGACCACGGAAAAGGTTACCGGTAAGGTCGTGGATACCAACAACCTACGGGTCCGCAGCGGCCCCGGCTTTAACTACTCCGTCCAGGGGTATCTGAACCTGAATACCCCTGTGGAGATCACCCAGCAGAAAACCGTGGACGGCATGACCTGGGGCAAGATCTCGGAAGGCTGGATCAGCATGGACTATGTCCGGCTGGATTCCGATCCCGAACCGGAGAAGCCTGCCGAACCCGAAACACCTGCCGAACCTGCAAAGCCTGCCGAAAAGCAGACCATCAGCGGCGAGGTCATCAACTCCAGTTATCTGAATGTCCGCAGCGGCCCTGGCTTCAGCTACGGCGTCATCGACAAGATTTATGCCGGTGACAAGGTGGAGATCTCCGAGCAGAAGGCAGCTGACGGCATGACCTGGGGTCATATCTCTAAGGGCTGGGTCAGCATGGATTACATTGCCGTGGACGGCAGCGGAAATACCCAGACCAATACCACCGCCGAGACCATTGTGGGTACGGTGGTTAATGCCTCTCAGCTTCGGGTCCGCAGCGGCCCCGGCACCCAGTACAGCATCTACGGCTATGTGAACGGCGGCGATGTGGTGACCATTACGGAAACTGCCATGGCCGGTACCGTGAAGTGGGGCAAGATCAGCTGGGGCTGGATCAGCATGGACTATGTCCAGGTGCAGACCGGTGCTTCCCAGCCGGAAACCGAGCCTGCTGAACAGCCGGAAGCCAAGCCGGAAACCGGCAGCGGCATGACCGGTACCGTGACCGATGCGGGGGTGCTGAATGTGCGTTCCAATCCCGGCTTTTCCGGCAGCGTTATCGGCAGCCTCAGCGACGGCGCGAAGGTGACCATCAGCGAGACCAAGTATGCCGATACCATCCTGTGGGGCCATGCCGCCCAGGGCTGGATCAGCATGGACTATGTGACTCTGGATTCCGGCACTACGGCAAACGGCACGAAGATCATGACTGTGACTGCCGACTACCTGAATGTCCGCAGCGGCCCGGGTCTGGGCAATGCAGCGGTGGACCATTACACCAGAAATACCAAGGTGGAGATCACGGAAGAAACCACCGCCGACGGTATGGTGTGGGGCCACACGGCAGACGGCTGGATCAGCATGGATTATGTAAAATAAGAATTATGGACCTCCGATGGATAATCGGAGTTCCTTTTTTGCTAAAAAAACTGCCCCGGAGTTTTTCCGGGGCAGTGGTGTTTATCTGGACTGGGTGCCGTCCTTGAAGAACTGCTGCAGTTCCTCGTAGGTATCGAAGTTGCAGATATACATCTGGTTTGCCATGGCACCTGCCAGGGCATCGGGAATACGGCCAACCATCTTTGCGCAATGACCGTACTTTGCCATGAGGTCGTCATGGGACATGACAAAATCCTTGCCATCCCGGCGGCCGATGAAGGCACAGTAATGGGGATGAGAGGTGGAGTCCACCAGGGTGGAGTCATAGGCGATCATATCCGCCCAGATCTTGTAGACATCGGTTTCCCGAGCAAAATTCATCATGTCGGGGGAGTAGCCGCCGGAGGGACGCATATTGACCTCCAGACCCAGAACATCACCCTTTTTGCCCAGACCCTCCTGGTCGTCGTTCAGCACGAAGAATTCCAGGTGTACGAAGCGGCTGGTAACGCCGAAGGCCTCAATGGTGGCTCTGCCGGCTTTGCGCATTTTTTCGGGGAGAATCTTCTCGTAGTAGTAGAGGCTGTTATCGTTGTCATTCACCACATCCATGATGGAGTAGACAGTCACATTGCCGATCTCAAAGAGGGAATTGCCCTTGGAATCCACAATGGCATCGTAGGTGTGGACTTCGCCGTTGACAAATTCTTCCATGATAAACTGCACGGAGGGATCCTTGGTGGCAAAGAAGAATTCCAGCTCGTCGTCACTTCTCAGCTTGTAGGTGCTGGAGGCACCGACACCGTTATCGGGCTTTACAATTACGGGATAGCCAACTTTTGCGGCGAAGGCCAAAGCAGCATCCTTATCGCCAACCAGGTGGTACCGGGCGGTGGGAAGTCCGGCTTTTTCATAGTAGGCCTTCATGGCGGACTTCAGCTTGATCTTCTCCATATCGCTTTCCTGGAAACCGGTGGTGATGTGGAAGGCGGTCCGCAGAGCAGCGTCCCGCTCCAGCCAGAACTCGTTGTTGGATTCCAGATAGTCGATCTTGCCCCACTTGTAGGTCAGGAAAGCTACGGCACGGAATACGGATTCGTAATCCATCAGGGAGTCCACCTTGAAGTAGTCCTCCAGGCTGTCCCGGAGCTCCTGCTTCAACTGGTCATAGGGGCAATCGCCCACACCCAGAACCCGCAGGCCGTTTTTCTTCAGCTCAGCACAAAATTTCCAGTAGGAGTCGGGGAAATTGGGGGAAATGAATACAAAGTTTTTCATATTGGCCTCTTTCTCTCTGCCTTATTATTATCCTAAATACTGCGGGATGTAGTGGGTGACCATCTTGTACCACCAGTCCCAATCGTGGTTGACATCGAAGCCCCAGTAATCGATCTTGCCGGGAATATCGTTTTCCTTCATGACCTTGTCCAGCTTCCGGGTAGAGGCAAGGAGAATATCCTCCCATGCACCCTGACCGACTACGATCTGGCAGTGGCCGTCCCGGTACAGCTTCCGGTAGGGATGATACCAGGGGAGGTTTGCCAGGTAATAAGCGGGGCTGTTGTTATAGACCAGATCATCCATATAATCGCCGAAGAAGTCAACGGAGTCATACAGACCGGAAATGGCCAGGCATCCGCAGAAGAGATCCGGACGACGGAAATAGAAGTTGGCAGCATGCATAGCGCCCATGGAGCAGCCGAATACAAAAATGCCCTGATCATAGCCGTTGGCCAGGCCGCTCAGATGGCGGATATAGGGCACCAGCTCTTCCATAGCATAGTTATACCAGCGCTCATGCTGCTCAATGCGATAGCGGGGATCTCCCTGCTGATCTGCATAGGTTTCGTTGTCAATGCAGTCCATGGAGTACACGGTGCATTTACCCTCTTCAATCCAGGAGGCAAAGTAATCGATCATCTTGAAGTTCTCGAAATCAAAGAAGCGACCGCCCTGGCAGGGGATGAACAGGATGGGCTTACCGG
>JAZQQD010000097.1:0-15333 GCA_045628895.1 Faecousia sp. | reverse complement strand
AAACATAGGAGATGCTTCCGTTACTGAAGCGGTAGATGATTTGACCTTCCTGAATTTCTTTTTCAAATTTAGAGAAATCTTTTCCATGCTTCATGCGGACATAATCATCCGTATTTTCCAGTTCTGTTTCCTCAAAGAAGGTCTGGGGCCTTCCTGAACCGGCACAGGCGTTATACATCTTTGCGACGACTTCATACTCTTTCATGCAAGAAACCTCGCTGTTAATTTATTTTGAAGATAATGCTTTGCATCCTCTGTATCTAATCCGAACACATCGGCAATTTCCTCTGCCAGCATTTTTTCGGTATCACGTAAGAATACTTCGTCGCAGATATGTACCTTGCGTCCTTTCTCTTTTTGGGTCTGCCGATGGTCATATAGCACCGCCAGCATCGCAAGCAGCTCTTGCCTGGAGCCATGGGCAGTAAGCTCCCTGTAATACTGTTTCCGCTGATTCTCATCTGAAATCCAGCTGCCGGAGCGCACTTTGGGAGATACCAGCAGTTCTTCCCATTCCTTTGCGGAAATCAGGGGAATCAATCTGAGCAGAGCAGCTGAATTATCAGTTGGAATTAAGTAGCGGCTTCCGTCCTGATGGATTGGCTGCAAAACATAATACAGCCTGCTTTTTCCACCCGCAGCAACAGACTCCATCCCGGAAATGGAACAGATTCCGTGCATAGCGTAAATAACTCGATCCCCGGTTTGAAACATGGCTAACCCTCCTGATTATTCTGATTACCTATATAATATCAGAAAATCATACAGTTTTCATGTTGTTAAAATGACGAATTTGCACTTTTCAGAAAAATCGTATTAGCCGCCTTGAAGTAAATCCAACATTTCGTTTCAAAATCTGCAAACACAACTGTTGCGCATTAGGGCCCCAAAAAGATTAAGCTGTCTTCAAAACTCATCATATTCTGATATCACATAAACACCGCGCTATAATTCCTTTCTCCCAATTTTAAGATTAAGTTTCTGAGTATACAATCTTGTCCAGTACGATCTCTTGAATGCGGTTGTGGATGCTATTCATGGCACCGACCCATGTCATCTGATCCGTGCTCTTGAGCTGTTCAGTAATATTTTGCTGCTCTGCCATTTGCTTCACCAGCCGAGAGAACATTTCCTCTGCCTGCCGGTCAATCTCACGAAGGTAGCTGTCCAGCCTGCCCGTCAGCAACATCCCGTCATAAATGCAGCGCTTATGCTCACGGAGATAACGCCCGTGCCGCTGGCCCCAAATACCAATCGGTTCAGGTGCAGGCTCTTCATCGCCGGCAATCAAATAATAGTCACCGACCAACTCATACTTCAGTCCGGTACGCTCGTCCACAATGTACTTCTCCATTATTTCTCCTCCTTGATAACCCACAGCTTCTTGGTCGGCGCGTCAATGAGCTTCAGCAGAACCTCGTCCACCGGGCCATGTTCTCTGCCTTCCCGAATGAGTTGATTCCGAAACTCGTTCAGTCCATTGATGGCAATACGCCATTCAAAATCGTCCAAGTAAATATGCCTTTTCTGTTGTTTCATTGTCTATCGACCTCCTTCATCGCTATTGTATGGAATAGAGGAAAGAAAATCGAATGTGCGGAGAAAGAAAAACGCCAAGAAAAGCATTTCTGCCTTTCTTGGCGAATATTCTTGCCTTTGCGATGCCACTTCAAATTACTGCCTTATCCGCACGTGACATTATCCGTCGGTGCGTTTTTTTACAGGTGCTGATCCCGCTTGATTTTGTCATAGTGCCGGGAAATGAGGGGCTCGATGAGGGCCAGCAGCTTCATCTCCAGGTTGAAGAAGTAAACGGTGAAGGTGATGACGAAAAGCGCGATGAGCACAATGGCAATGATGAGTAAAATACGGAGCATAGTCTACCTCTTTTCTTACCAGGAGTGTTCGTCCTGCAGCACCTCCAGGGAAGGATCCAGCGGTTCCTCCTGGAGCACGGTGCGCATATACTGGTTGATCTGATCCCGGATGCCCTGCTTGGACATATTCCGGGGATCACAGAGATCATGGGAGACCCAGATCAGATGGATGCCCTTCTGACGGGCTTTTTCCTCGAATTCTCCGTGGAGACCGGCCAGAGCCTTGCAGCTCATGTGCTCCCAGAGAATCACGGTGTCGGCGTTGAATTCCTCGCAGTATTCCCAGAGCTGATCCAGCAGCACCGCATAGCCGCCGTGGGTGCGGTTCCGCATGATCATGTTCTCCGTGAGCCATGCCATGTCATAGTAGGCCTGCTCCTTGTCGTCCTCGGAGATGATCCGGGTGGAGAGCATGGAGAGCATATCCGTCAAGGGGAGGATGCCCCAGCAGTTCTGGAGCCACAGCAGCATTTCAAAGAAGTACTGGGATTGAACACCCCATACGATGGCCCGGTGACGGTATTCCTTCACGTACACGGCCTTGTCCAGATAGGCCTTTTCCGCGATCTTTGCGATCTTCCGGTCGTTTTTGGTGAAAAGCTCGGACTTGCCGCAGACACCCAGGTAGTTGGTCTCGTTGTAGACGCACATATTCATGCCCAAAAACTGGGGGTAGGCGGTCTTGTTCATGTCCAGCCATTCCAGCCGGTGGCGGGTGGTCTCGTTGACTCGCTTGGCACATTCAAAATAGTAGTCCCAGTCCCATTTGGCCCCGGTCTGCTCTTCGATAAAGGCGATGGCATTGCGGATCTCCTGGGCGGCGTATTCCTGCACGTCGTCCTGGGTGTGGCGCAGGGGAGTGGCAAGCTGATAGCAGGGGATGCCGTCCTCAAATTCCAGCCGCTTGGAGATGATGCTGTTGCCCATAAGGGAGCCGTCGCAGGTGGGGTTGCACTGCACGGCACATTTGCCCAGAACGCAGTAGTCGTCGTCGATGGAGATGCCGGCTTCTGTGGCGGGCATGGGGCAAACGTCTCCGGGGAGACCGTACTGCTGCACCACGTCCAAATAGTGCTCGGCGGAATCCTGCCGCAGCAGGTTGGCAACATAGAGGGTGGGGATCTCCCGGCTGAGACCCTCCAGGGTGGGGAAGCCCATCATGATGGCGGTCATTTCATTCTCGTCCAGGAGCACTACCTTATCGGAAAAAGCCTTGTCGTTGCCCACCTTCCGGTCACCCCGGAAGAGCTTGTCCAGAGTGGCGGCAATCTCCTTGATGATGAGACCGTATTCCAGATGGGCGATCCGCAGGTGAGGTCCCCGCAGGCCCTCGGTGACCCGGTCCATCATCATGGGCACCGCCAGGTAGTTCACCATCCAGCGATACCGGAAAAAGCCCTTGATATTTCTGGGTTTGAGGATAAATTTTGCCAGTACGCCCAGATTTCCGAGCCAGCGGAAATAGTCATACAGGGTATCCCGGATGCCCCGCCATTCCCGTCGCCTGCGTACCTTGCCGGTGGAATACAGCTTGCCCAGAGACTCGCTGCCTACGGCCTTTCCCATATCGTTTCCTCCTGAAGTTTTTTCCCATTATAACAGGGAAATTTGCGGATTTCAACCGGGAATTGTACGAAAGCACTATTGACAAATCGTGTATACTGTAAGTATGTGAATTTAAATAAAAACAGAAAGAAGCGTGCTTTATGCTGATCCCCGTTTTGCTCTTTGCTTTGGGTCTTGTCCTGCTCATCAAGGGCGGCGACTGGTTCGTTGACGGCGCTACCGGCATTGCCCAGCAGTTCCATGTTCCGGAATTGCTGATCGGCGCCACGGTCGTCTCCATCGGTACCACCCTGCCGGAGGTCATGGTCTCCGCTACCTCTGCTCTTTCCGGTCACGGAGAGATCTCCTACGGCAATGCCATCGGCTCCATCATCTGCAATACCGCTCTCATTGCCGCCATTACCCTTTCCGTCCGTCCCGGCCCCGTGAACACCAAGACTTTGAAGACCCCTGTGATCTTCTTTTTCCTGGCTGCCGCTACCTACTGCGCCAATGCCTACCTCACCGGCTACTTCGGCCGCCCCATCGGTCTGACCATGCTCTTCATCTTCGTGGTGTATATGATCGTCACCGTCCGCCAGGGTTTTAAAGACCCCGACAGCGTGGAGCTGGAAGAGGACGAGGATGACGGTGACAGCAAGCCCAGAAGCCTGCCCGTGAACCTGTTCCTGCTGGTGCTGGGCGCTGCCCTCATCGCCGTGGGCGCTGATCTGCTGGTGGACAACGGCACGCTCATCGCTGCCGCTCTGGGTGTGCCCGAAAGCGTTATCGCGCTGACCTTCGTGGCTCTGGGCACTTCTCTTCCCGAGCTGGTCACCGCCATCACTTCTCTTGCCAAGGGTCACGGCTCTCTGTCCCTGGGCAATGTCATCGGTGCAAACATCTTCAACATCGTGCTGGTTTCCGGTACCGCAGCCACCCTGGCACCCTTCAAGGTGCCCCAGTCCAGCACCATTTTCGGCAGGAATGCTTCTCTGGTGCTGGAGATCCCCCTGATGCTCTTCGTGATGCTGTTCCTCACTGTGCCTGCGCTTCTGACTAAGAAGCTGCAGCGCTACCAGGGCATCGTACTCCTGTGCATCTACGCAGCCTTCTGCATTCTGCAGTTTACCATGTAACAGAAAAGCCTGCAGCTTTCGCTGCAGGCTTTTTTCATCTTGTTGTGGGATCAACCGGGCAAAGAAAGCCTTACCAGGTGCCTTCCCAGCTTTTGATAATGTCCAGAATGGTCTGCTCGTAATCGCCTTCATATTCCACGGATCTGCCGGCGCTGACCACATTGCTTTCGCAGCCCCGGTCCGGAGCAGGATACTCCCAGATGTGGTAGTGCAGACCCCGATGCTCAAATTCAATGGTGCCGCAGTCATCCTCTTCCCGGTATTGGAAGGGATAGCCCCGGGAAGTCATATAGCTTTGAATTTTTTCCAGCCGCATAGTTTTCACCCCTGTTTTGCTTTCTGAGTGTATTATACAATAAACTTTTCAAAAGGAAAGCCTTGATATTCTTTTGAGGATAAAATATAATAAAATCGACATTAAAAAACAGGAGGAATTCCATTATGAGCATGAAAGAAGATTACGCAGTATATCTTGCCAAGCAGAAAGAAATCGAAGCAGACCGCATGGGAGCCATAAAGATGAATCATGAGATGAATTATATGCATCCCTTCCAGCTTTACGGCAATGTGTGGTATGTGGGAGATAAAGGTGTTTGTGTCCACTTGATCGATACCGGCGACGGCCTGCTGCTGCTCGACAGCGGCGATCTGGGTGCTACTACCCTGCTGGTCAACGCTATCTGGGAAGCCGGCTTCAATCCCAAGGATGTGAAGTGGATCGTCCATAGCCATGGTCATGTGGATCACATCGGCGGCGCCAACTTCTTCAAGCGTATGTTCGGCACCAAGCTGTATCTGGGTGCGCCGGATGCCAAGTGGTTTCGGGAAAGCCCCGAGCTTACCTATATTCAGGAAGGCTTCAATTACTGCGAGACTCTGTTTGAGCCGGATTACGAGATCAATGACGGCGATGTGCTGACCTTCGGCAACACCACCGTATCCTTCCGCCTGTGCCCCGGCCATTCCGCCGGTGTCATTGCCTGCTTCTTCGATGCCCATAACGGCGATGAGACGAAGCGCTGCGGCTATTACGGCGGCTTCGGCTTCAATACCCTGCAGAAGGGTTATCTGCTGGAGATCGGAGATACCAATTTCGAGATGCGCCAGACCTATCTGAATTCTCTGGCCAAGGTACGTAATGAGAAGGTTGAGATCTTCCTGGGCAACCACCCCATCAATAATGATACTCTGGGCCGCCGTAAGATCCAGATGGAGAATCCGGATGGCCCCAATCCCTTTGTGGATTCCGAGATCTGGGGCAAGTATCTGGATCAGAAGCGGGATGAGCTTCTGAAATTCATGGCAGACCCCAGAAACAACTAAAATAGCAGCCGGTTAACGGAAAAAACCTTCTGCCGGCGTAGAAAAGAGGAAATCATATGTTTGAAAGCGTTTTCAAATTATCTGAGAACAAAACCAATGTAAAAACGGAAGTGATAGCCGGTCTCACAACCTTCATGACCATGGCCTATATCATTGCCCTGAACCCCAACCTGCTGACGGGCTTCGGTGCCGAAGGCCAGGGCCTGTGGAACGGTGTGTTCATGGCAACCTGTATCGCTTCCGCCATCGGTATGTTCGCTATGGCATTTCTGGCCAATAAGCCCTTTGCCCTGGCACCCGGCATGGGCCTCAACAGCTTCTTTGCCGTGGTGGTAGGCAATCTGGCAGCCATGACCGGTATGACCTATGTGGCCTCCTTCCAGGCAGCGCTGATCATCATCCTCATCGAGGGTATCATCTTCGTGGTGCTGTCCATCTTCAATGTCCGGGAAAAGATCGTGGAGGCGATCCCCCTGGGCATCCGTCTGGGCATTTCTCCTGCCATCGGTCTGATGCTGATGAACATCGGCTTGGGCTCCAATGTGGGCATCTATGCCGAGGGCAACGGTTTTACCACGCCTTTCTATGTCATGCGTGATTTCTTCGGCGCTCTGACTCCCAGCGTGCTCCGCAGCGGCATGGGCGATGCGGGTTACGCAACCATGGTGCTGACGGTGATCACCATGTTCGTCGGTCTTTTTGCCATCGTAGAAATGTCCCGGAGGGACATCAAGGGCTCCGTGCTCTTTGGTATGCTCATTGCTTCCGTCATTTACTGGGCAGGGCAGGCCATCTTCCTGCACCAGAATCCCTTTGCCTCTCTGGCAACGGCTTCCTTCGTGCCGCCCTTTGCAGACATGGTGGAGAACACCCTCTTCAAGTTCAATTTCGCCGGCTTTATGAGCATCGGCTGGTTCACTGCCATTACCCTGGTCATCACCTTCTGCATCATCGATATGTTTGATACCATCGGTACTCTGGTGGGCACTGCTTCCCGGGCAGGCATGGTGGATGAGAACGGCAATATGCCTTCCATGAAGGAGGCTCTGCTGTCCGATGCCATCGGCACCATCGCAGGCGCCTGCACCGGTACCTCCACCGTCACCACCTTTGTGGAGTCTGCCTCCGGCGTGGAAGCCGGCGGCCGTACCGGTCTGACTGCCCTGACCACCGGCATCCTGTTCCTGGCCTGCATGTTCATCGCCCCCATCGCTGCTGTCATCCCCGCCGCAGCCACCTCTTCCGCCCTCATTTATGTGGGTATCCTGATGCTCATGGGTCTGAAGAAGGTGAACATCGACGAGATGGATGAGGCAGTTCCTGTGGGTCTGATGCTCATCGGTATGCCTATCTCCGGCTCCATCGGTCATGCCATCGGCATCGGTCTGGTGTCCTACACCATTATGAAGGTGTTCAGCGGCAAGGCTAAGGAGGTCTCCCTGCTGACCTACGCCATCTCCGCCCTGTTCTTGGTAAAATTCTTCCTGGCGGTGTGATTTTTGCAAAACGAATCGCCTCCCCGAAAGGGGAGGCGTTTTTGCGTTTTTTGTGGGGATTATTCAATACCCAGGCCTTCGTAGATCAGGTCACGGATCTGGGGATGTACCTCGAAGTAGACCTTCACCATGCCCAGCACTTCCTGGGCGTAGAACACGCTGATGTTGTTCACGGGATCCACCAGGGCGAAGGCACCTGCTGCGCCGTCCCAGCCGAATTCGCCGATGGGGCTTCTGGCAATCTCCTTGTGGATCAGAGTGCGGACACCCAGACCGTAGCTGTAGCCCATGGGGCCTCTGCCGAAGTCCTTCAGCTGCTGCTCATTAAGCCGGGGCTTTGCCAGCTCCAGCACGCTTTCGGGGTTCAGAATGTGAGCGCCGTTCCAGCCGGTGCCGCCGCAGGCCAGAGCGTCCATAACGCTGGCATAGGCATCCACGGAGATGCACAGGCCGGCGCCGCCGCAGTCATAGTTGTCAGTAAGGCGGTAGCGGTTGCCGGAGTCATCGGGGTTGACCTCCTCAGAGCCCCACTTCATGCCCCACTGGGCGGCCATCCGGGCCTTTTCCTTCTCGCCGGGGTGCATATAGGCATCGGTGATGCCCAGAGGATCGAAGATGTGGTTCTTCAGATAGGTCTCGTACTTTTCGCCGCTGGCGATCTCCACCACGGCAGCCATGACATCGTGGCCCAGGGAGTAGGCATAGCGAGTGCCGGGCTCATACAAAAGGGGCATCTTGGCCATTTCGCTGACCACTTCCACGGTGCCTGCCTGGTTATTTGTCTTTTCCTTCAGAGCCATGATGACAGGGTTTTCCACATCGTAGTTCATGCCGGCGGTCATGCTCATCAGGTGCCACAGCTTGATGGGAGTGGCGGCAGGATGGGTGGGATCACCGGGCTTGGGCATCTTGGGAGGAAATACGGAGAAGTCGAAGGTGTCGGAGATCTCCATGTTCTGAAAGGAGGGCAGGTACTTGGAAACCTCGTCCTCCAGGTTCAGAATGCCTTTCTCCACCAGCTGCATGACGGCGGTCATGGTGATGACCTTGGTGGCGGAGTACACGTCATAAAGCTCGTTGCCTTCTACAGGCTCCTTCTTTGCAAAATCCCGGTAGCCGTGCTGATAGCGGTACAGCACCTCGTGATTCCGCATGACTTTGATATCCAGTCCGGGAACGCCGTAGGCGGCATCCAGGGAATTGAGGTATTCGGTGAGTTTATCGAAATTCATGGCATACGCCTCCTTATAAATTTCCTTTATTATATTGTATTTTTTTGAGGATTTCCTTTACTTTTGTAATTTCCCCTTTTGGGAATGTGCGGAGAATAAAATTACCTCCATCCGAAAACTGGCTGCTGCCTTTTTGGGTGGAGGTAATTTATTTACTGACTTTTTTCCAGCTTGGATTTTAAATCCCTTGCAATGCTGCCGGCATCCCGGGCATCCTTGCCGCTTAAGGGTTCCTGACTGGTGTACCGGGCACGGATATAGAGAGCGCGCAGCTTTTCCGCATCGGGATTCTGCTCCAGCTCCGCCAGGATATTGACGGCTCGGGTAGTATCCATGGGGGAGATCTTCTTTTTGTACTTGCTGACCGCCCGACAGTAGGAGGCATAGGCCCGGCGGACTCTGGCTTCGGGAGAACGGTCCAGAATACTGACCGGTTCATTCGTGACCTCCTGGACATCCAGTTCGGTTCTGCCGTCCTCACTCCCCTTGGCGGCAACGGCCTTGCTTGCCCCGGAGAGGAGATAACGGAAAATGAGGAAGGCGGCTCCCAGGAACAGCAGAATACCGATGACCTTCAGGATCAGCAGCACGATATTGCCGCCGCTGTTGCCCCCAACGCCCTCGGGGAAATATTCCTCCACGGCTTCAAAGGACTGCTGAGCCATGCCGCTGAAATCCATTTCGAACTTGCCGGTAAAGAACTGGGAAAGGATCCAGTCAAAGAGCCGGATCACCAGCATGAGGAGGGTCAGACCCAGCACGAAGATGGGGGCAATGATATACTTGTAGCCCATCTTGATGAGAAAGACGGAGGAATCCAGCACGATGTTCTGGCTCAGGGCGATGATGACAACGGAAACGACAGCCATGAGGCCCAGCTCCAAGGTCACCAGCTTCCGGTCGGAAAAATCGGAGATGTCGTGCCGCAGCATACGCAGCAGAAATACGGAGCAGGCCAGAGCCAGAATACAGCCCCAGAAGCCCCAGCTAATGTGCCGGGCAACGCACATAAGACCAATGACGATGGTGACGGCGGCGCGGCCCTTGAACCGGTAGTAGAGCTGGGTCTGGTCGGTCTGCAGCTGCTGCTTTGCGGCGCACAGGAGCAGATAACCGTAGCCCGGCAGGAACATCAGAAGATCGGTGCCGCTGCGGCACAGGGCAAGGCCAAGAAGGGCAGGAAGGGTGCCCAGCAGCCGCAGATTGGGCTTTTTCAGGCTCAGCCAGTGGGCCAGTCCTGCACCCAGGCCCAGCAGAGGGGCAGCCAGGGCCAGATTGGCAACGGGGTAGAAGAGAGAGAGGATCACACTGCTTCCTGCCAGCCAAAGGCAAGTGTCCGCAACCATCTTCACAAAGGCAAAGAGATGGATCATACCGGCACCTCCCCGCTGATGATATGCACGGTGGCTCCGCTCTGGGCCTCCAGCTTGGCGGCCAGCACCCGGGTCTCGGGTTTTACCACGGGCACGATGAGCAGAAAGCAGGTGGAATCCTGGCCTCGAGCCAGAACCTTCTGGATGAGGGAAGCCAGACTGTGGGTGGCCTCCGGCAGGGCGCGGCCCAGGCCTTCCAGAATTCTTGCCAGATGCTGCTTGCCGAGACCTGCCTCCACCGGGGGCAGAATACCCACGGAGGTGGTCAGCATGCCGTTATGGAAGAAGCTGTAGGCAAGTCCCTGGTTTTCCAGGGATTCGCAGACGCTCCGGCAGATGGAGAAGCAGTTTTCCAGGTGCTCCCAGTTGCCGTCCCACAGGGAAAAGAGCACGGTGACCCGTTCCTCGGCGGTGTGATCCATTTGCCGCACCATGAGCTTGCCGCTTTGCAGGCTTCGGTTCCAGTTGATGGCTTTTTGCGGTTCCCGTCCGGTGTATTCCCGGAATCCGGCGGAAAGAATGGGATCCTCGTGGATCCAGCGGATCACGGAATGTTCGCCCATGAGACCGCCGGCCACCTCGGGATTTTTCAGATTTTCTGCTTTTTTCGGCAGGATGACTACTTCGCAGGAGCCGGGAAAGGTGTCCTCCCGCTCCTGAAGACCCAGAAAATCACCGGCAGCCAGAATGAGATTTCCGAAGCGGTATCGGCCCCGTTCCGGCAGACTGAGGGTGAATCTGTGCTCCAGATGCTGCCTGGGCATGAGGAAGCAGTTGAATCGGTATTGGCTGGTCTGGGCGTATACTGTGATCTTGCCCTTGCCCTGGGTCAGCAGAGTGGTCTCCAGGGGGACGCTGCAGCCGCATCGCAGGAACAGCACCGGCCATTTGCCCCGGTTCTCCACGGTAAAGACCATGGTGAAGGGAGCGCCCGGCTCCACCAGATACTGCTCGGTTTTTATGGAGCAGGTCAGGTGATTCAGCGCCGTCTTTCCCATGTACAGCTGCAGGACCAGAGTCGCCGCCAGCATGATAAAGAGAAAGAAAATCATTTCACATTCGGCTCCATCGGTACCTGAATTTCGGAAAGCAGCTTCATGACATAGTTTTCGGAATCCTGCCGGGTGCCAAGGCCGCCGGCAATGCGGTGGGCCAGCACGGGCACGGCCATATCCTGCACGTCCTCGGGAATCACATAGGATCTTCCGTGGAAGGCGGCGCAGACCTGGCTGGCCTTATACAGGGCAAGAGCGCCACGGGTGGATACACCGGCAACCATGCCGCCGGCATTCCGGGTGTGCTCAATGATGTCCATGAGGTACTCGGCTACGGGATCGGAGACTTCCACTTCCCGGATCTGGGCCTGCAGAGACTGCATTTCCGCATAGTCCGTCACCTGATTAACGGTGTCCAGCAGGCTGACGCTGGCGGGACGGCGCAGGACGGAGAGCTCCTCGCTGCGGTTCATATAGCCCAGGGACAGCCGCATGAAGAAACGGTCGATCTGGGCTTCCGGCAGGGGGAAGGTGCCGGAGGATTCCAGGGGGTTCTGGGTAGCCATGACCAGGAAGGGAGGCTCCAGGGGGAAGGTGTTGCCGTCCACGGTGATCTGCTTTTCCTCCATGGCCTCGAGGAGGCTACTCTGGGTTCTGGGGGTGGCGCGGTTAATTTCGTCTGCCAGCACCACATTGGCAAAGAGGGGGCCTGCCCGGAACTCGAATACCTTGGTCTCCTGGTTATAGAAATGGATACCCGTCAGGTCGGAGGGCAGCAGGTCGGGGGTAAACTGGATGCGGCGGAAGGAACCGCCCACGCATTTGGAGAAGGTGCGCAGCAGCATGGTCTTGCCGGTGCCGGGAACGTCCTCCAGCAGTACATGACCGCCGCAGAGGTAGCTGATGAGCACCTTGGTAATGGCATCGCTCTTGCCCACGATGACCTTCTCACATTCAGAGATCACCTTGGTGCGGAAATCCACAAATTTTTGCGTATCCATAAAAAACCTCTTTTCAGCTTTATAATATTTTAATCATTATACCATAGGAAAAAGGAGCAGCACTTCCGATTTTGTAAGATTTTCTTTTGCGTTTTTGACAATTTATGCTACAATAGAGGAAAACGGAAAAGGAGGGGCCTTTGTGAAGAAAAGGACAATTCTATGGGGACTAATGACCCTCGGGATCATGTGCTTTATTTTTTTCAATTCCCTGCGCCCTGCCCCTGTTTCCTCCGCCCAAAGCTCCCGGATAATGGGTCTGCTGCTGAAGCTGCTGCCGGGGCTTTCCGCCCTGCCGGAGGAGCTGCTGCACCACCTGGTGCGCAAAGCCGCCCATTTTACGGAGTTTGCCGCCCTGGGCTTCTGTGCTGCCGGCACCTGGACCAGCCTGAGGGAAGGCCGTAAGGGCCTGGGCCTGACCCTTGTTTATCTTGCTGCGGTACCCCTGGCAGATGAGGGTATCCAGTATTTTGTTCCCGGCCGGGCGGCTGCATTTTCCGATGCCGCTCTGGATTTTTCCGGGGCCGTTGCGGGACTTGCGGTTTTGCTGCTGCTTTGGCAGCTTTTCAAATTGGTTCGAGAGAGGAAAAGAACATGAAAAAGATCGTTGTTTTGATGCTTGCGCTGTGCCTGCTGCTGTGCGGCTGCAGCCGGAAATTTGCCAAGGATGCCGTCATCGGCGGTGTTCCCGTGGGAGGATTGACCCAGGAGGAAGCCCTGGCTGTCCTGGAGAAAACCGCGGAAGACTATACCCTGAAGGTCACTCTGGACGGCGCTGCCACGGTGCTGGATGCCCGGCAGTTGGGTGTGACCTTCCTGGGCGGCAAGGTGGGCGAAACGCCCCAGCAGGTCTTTTCTGCCGCTCCCTTTGAGGATCTTCTGACCCTGCTTCGTGGGGTGAAGGAGGATGTGCAGCCGATTTCCGCTCCCATCTATTATTCCGAGGCGGAGAAAAAATTTGTCCCCGGTGAGGGAACCGACGGCATCCATTGGGATTATACCGATGCGATCAGCGAGATCCTGCGGGCAGCCGATGCCCTGGAGCCGGAGGTCACGGTGTCTGCCAAGGAAGAGGTTCTGACCGCCCTTCCCGGTGACCAGGATCCCGTAACCGTAGAAGCGCTGGAAGCGGCCAACGGCATCCTCTTCTCGGATATCCAATTCTGTGAGGTTGTGGACGGGGAGAAGACCGAGTGCGAGAGCCTTGCGCCGGAGCGGGTCGCCGGCTGGCTGACTGTGGAAGAGGATGGCATGACGGTTTCCGTCTCCCGGGAGGGTGTTGCCGCCTATGCCGCAGCCCTTGCCGAGGATTACAGCGTTCCCGGAGCGTACGGCCTGCAGTTTTTGACCTACGACGGCCGTTCCATCGTGCTGGAGGAACCCACCGGAAAATACTGGGTGGATGCCGATGCTCTGACGGAGGAGATCCTTCGGTGCCTGGGCACTTCTGCCCAGATCGAGCTTCCCTTCCTCCCCGAGGGTCAGGGACCCATGAATATCCAGAATTTCGGCGGCACCTATGTGGAAGTGGATATCCCCAACCAGATGGTGTACTGCTATGAGGATGGGGAGCTGCTTATCGCTACTCCCTGCGTCACAGGCTGCGTTGCCAACGGGGACGATACCCCCACCGGCATCTACCGGTTCTATCATCTGTCCCGAAATGCCTGGCTGGAAGGCCCCACCTGGCTGGACTGGGTGGATTGCTGGATGGCCTTCTACGGCGGCTACGGCATGCACGATGCCAACTGGCGTGACGAGTTCGGCGGTGACATCTATCTGGAAAACGGCAGCCACGGCTGCGTGAACCTGCCCCCCGAGGCCGCTCCTGTCATCTACGGCGCCATTACATACGGCACCTATATCATTCTCTATTAAAAAGAAGACCTCCCCGTTTTCGGGGAGGTCTTTAACTGTTGTTATTTCCGCAATGCGTCCCGGAACTGAAAATGCTTTTCCAGCTGTTTGCAGATCCACCCGATGAGAGCGCCGTTGATGAGAGCACAGAAAATGGTGCCTGCCTTAACGCCTTCAAAATGGCCGAAGCCGAAGAACAGGAAGGAAAGGACAATGGCCACGGCGCAGCTTACGCAGTCGTAGACCGTCTTCACCACCGAAATTTCCTTTCCCAGATGGGCGGATACCTCCTTCACCAGCAGTTCATAGGCTTCCGGAGCAATGTAGGTGTGGAACAGCAGCGCCACGCCCAGGGAGCATACCACCATGCCGAAGACAAAGTGGAAAACCCGGAAGGGAAGGGCCACGGGCAGACCCCGAAGGGCAAAAATGCAGCCGTCCAGCAGAAAGCCGTAGAACACCGCCGTCAGAAAGGACAGAAGATAGGACATCTTCCATCTTTTTAAAACCAGAGCGGTGATCAGCAGCAGTACGGCCTGGAGGCAGTATTCCGCCATGCCGAAGGAGAACCAGGGGAAGGTTTCCGAAAGCTTCAGATGGAGCAGGTAGGCCGGAGCCACCACCATGGACATGCCGAAATCCGCCTTCTCCATAAATGCGGTGCCGATGGCCAGGGTCAGCAGCCCCAGCAGGTAGGAAAGTTCTGTGTAAAAGATCTTTTGACGTTTCATAGTTACCTCCTAAAAACCCTGACGTTTGATACAGAAACGGCAAAAGATGAAATTGTTAAGTCTGTGCGATCTTTCTTGCCACGTAAACGCCGCTGGCGGATGCGTGGGACAGGGAGTGGGTGATGCCGCTGCCGTCGCCGATGATGTACAGGCCGGGGGAGCGGGTCCCCAGGTTTTCGTCAAGCTCCACTTCCATGTTGTAGAACTTGACCTCCACGCCGTAGAGCAGGGTGTCGTCGTTGGCGGTGCCGGGGGCAATCTTGTCCAGAGCGTAGATCATTTCAATGATGCCGTCCAGAATCCGCTTGGGCAGTACGAGGGAAAGGTCGCCGGGGGTGGCGGCCAGGGTGGGCCGTACCAGACCCTCCTCCACCCGCTTTACCGTGGAGCGGCGTCCCCGGATCAGGTCGCCGAACCGCTGCACCATGACGCCGCCGCCCAACATATTGGAGAGCCGGGCAATGCTCTCGCCGTAGCTGTTGCTGTCCTTGAAGGGCTCAGAGAAGTGCTTGGAAACCAGCAGGGCAAAGTTGGTGTTCTCCGTCTGGAGGGTGGGATCCTCATAGCTGTGGCCGTTGACGGTGATGATGCCGTTGGTGTTCTCGGTGACCACCTGGCCGTGGGGGTTCATGCAGAAGGTACGCACATTGTCCTCGAATTTTTCCGTGCGGTATACGATCTTGCTTTCATAGAGCTCGTCGGTCAGGTGGGAGAAGACCACCGCGGGCAGCTCCACCCGAACGCCCAGATCCACCCGGTTGGAC
>JAZQQD010000096.1:0-23103 GCA_045628895.1 Faecousia sp. | reverse complement strand
TTGACGTTAGCAACCATTCTTGCGGTGTAGCGGTTGCACAGATCCTCAGCGGGAACCTCCACATCCAGCTTATCGAAGATAGAGCCGGCATCGCTGCCATGCACGACAGGCTCATGGTGCTTCATTTCCTTGCCGAAGGCGGCAGCGGACTCTCTTGCCAGACCGATGATGGAGTAGCAGTCGGGACGGTTGTTGGTGATCTCAAATTCCACAACGGTGTCGTCGTTGCCGATGACGGTGTTGATGTCCATGCCCACGGATGCATCAATGGGGTTCAGAATCCAGATGCCGTCAGCGAAAACACCGGGCAGGTCGTTCTGGGTCAGACCCAGTTCTGCAAAGGAGCAGAGCATGCCGTTGGAGACTTCACCTCTCAGCTTGCCCTTGGTGATATGCACGCCACCGGGGAGCCAGGAATTGTGCAGGGCAGCGGGAACCAGATCGCCCTCGTTTACATTCTGGGCACCGGTGACGATCTGCACGGGCTCTTCCTTGCCCACGTCCACCTGGCAGATGAACATATGGTCGGAGTTGGGGTGACGCACCATGGAGAGCACCTTGCCGACAACCACATTCTTGATCTCGGCATCCATGCGCTCGTAGGTCTCTACTTTCTGACCGAAGACGGTCAGGGTCTCTACATATTCTTTATCGGAAACGTGGGACAGATCCACGAAATCCTCATTGATCCATTTTCTGTTGAGCTTCATAAATCTTCCCTCCTTAGAACTGATTCAGGAAACGAGTATCGTTGTCGAAGATCAGACGCAGGTCGTTGATCTTCATGCGACCCATGGCCATACGTTCCAGGCCCAGACCGAAGGCAAAGCCGGAGTACTTTTCAGGGTCAATGCCGCAGCCTTCCAGAACCTTGGGATGCACCATGCCGGCACCCAGCCGCTCGATCCAGCCTTCGCCGTGGCAGGTGGAGCAAACCTGACCGTCCACTTCACCGGTGCCGTGGCACTTGTGGCACTGCATGTCCATCTCGCAGCTGGGCTCAGTGAAGGGGAAGTGGTGGGGACGGAAGCGAACCTCCAGATCCTCGCCGTAGAGCTTCTTCATCAGGGTGATCAGAGCGCCCTTCAGGTCACCCATGGTGATATTTTCAGCAACCACAAGGCCCTCGATCTGGTGGAACATGGGGGAGTGAGTGGCATCGGCCTCGTCCTTACGGAATACACGGCCGGGAGCCAGAATGCAGATGGGGGGCTTGGCATTTTCCATGACACGCACCTGCATGGGGCTGGTCTGGGTACGCAGCAGAACGCTGTCGTCATCGGTGAAGTAGAAGGTGTCGCTGCGGTCACGGGAGGGGTGGCCTTCCTCGATGTTCAGACGGGTGAAGTTGTAGTCAGCCAGCTCCACTTCCGGGCCGTCCACGATCTGGTAGCCCAGACCGACGAAGATATCCTTGACCTCCTGCAGCACCATGTTCATGGGATGCTGATGGCCCAGAGTCACGGCCTCACCGGGAATGGTGACGTCGATGGCTTCGCTCTGCAGCTTTGCTTCCAGAACGGCAGCGGAGATGGCAGCCTTCCGCTCTTCCAGTCTCTGTTCGATGGCAGAACGGACGCTGTTGGCCAGCTGACCCATGGCGGGACGCTCCTCAGCGGAGAGGGAGCCCATCTGCTCCAGAACGGCAGTCAGCTCACCCTTCTTGCCCAGCAGCTTGACGCGAAGATCTTCCAGGGCAGCGGGAGTTGCGGCCTGCTCCAGGGCAGCCAGGGCAGTCTCCCGAATGTTTTCCAGTTGTTGTTTCATTGTGTATTTGCTCCTTTCAGAAGGTAACTTACAGAAAATTGGGTAAAAAATATCCCCTCATCCCATAGTTCGGGACGAAGGAATTCCTCCGCGGTACCACCCGCAATTCGCCTTTCGGCGCACTTTCAGACGCAGACACGTCCATGACAGATAACGGTGTCCACCGGCGCACCCTACTGATGTTTCAGGCGGCAGCTCCTGGGAGAAAGCCCGGTATGACACGGGAGCGGATCTCACCATCCCACTCTCTCTGCACCGTGTTGCGGATACAAGGCAGCCCAATCATTGCTTTTGACATATAACATTGGGATTTTATCACAGAAAACGGGAAAAAGCAAGTACTGATAATGAAAAAAGCAGGCCGAATTCCTTCGGCCTGCTTTGCAGTTATCCTTCACTGGTGGTGTCTGCCCAATCCGGGGTGGAGGAGAAGGTCAGAATTCCGGTCCCATAGGGGAAGGTAATCCGGCAGGAATAGAGCATGGGATTCTGCTTTTCCGACCGGGAGCCGTACTTGTGGTCGCCCACCAGAGGGAACCCACGGGAGGAGAACTGCACCCGGATCTGGTGGCTCCGTCCGGTATCCAGGGTGATGTGGAGCAGAGACTCCTGACCGGGACGAACGACCTCGTAGGAAAGCCGTGCCTTTTTGACTCCTGCACGCATCTTTTTGACCACAAACACCTTGTTTTTCCGGCTGTCCTTAAAGAGCAAATCCTCCAGGGTGCCGCCCATTTCCGGCTTGCCGTGAACCATAGCGTAGTATTCCTTTACCAGCTGTCCGTCGGCAATGGCCCGGGACAGGGTGGCAGCTGCGGACTTCGTTCGGGCATATACCATAACACCGCCCACATTTTTGTCCAACCGATGCAAAGGGAAGATTTCTCCTCCCAGCTGCTGCGCCAGAGCCTCCGGCATCTCCTGCTCGGAATCCAGTCCCACAGGCTTGACACATACAACAATATCTTTATCTTGAAAAAGAATTTCCATTTTGCAACACCTTTCTGCGTGTGCCATCAAGGCACAGCGACCATTATACCAGAAAATAGCAAAATGTCCAAAACTTTCTGTAAAAAGCGGAAATCTTTTCGCAACAGTTGCACTTGCAACAGTGGGGAATTCTATATATAATAAGGAAAAGAAATGGAGGCATTGCTATGACGACCAAACAATATCGGGAGAAAAGCCCCCTGATAATTTTTCTTAGCTATTTCGGCAAGCATAAAAAACTGTTTTTCCTGGATGTATCCTGCGCTGTACTCATTGCGGCCATCGATCTGAGCTTCCCTCTGGCTACCAGAAAGGCCCTGTATGATTTCCTGCCCAATGAAGCCTACCGCACCTTCTTCCTCATTATCGGCACCTTCTTGGTGGCCTATGCCCTCCGGGCGGTACTGAACTTTGTGGTGGCCTATTTCGGTCATACCTTCGGTATCCGGGTGGAAGCCGATATCCGTGCCGACCTCTTTGCCCACCTACAGGAGATGAGCTTTGATTTTTACGATCAGAACCGGACAGGCCAGCTGATGAGCCGCCTGACCTCTGACCTCTTTGAGCTGACGGAGCTTGCCCACCATGGCCCCGAGGATCTGCTGACCTCCGTTGTTACCATCATCGGCGCACTTGTCGTTATGGGTACCATCCGCTGGGAGCTGGCTGTAGTGGTTGGCCTTATGATTCCGGTGTTCCTCATTGTGCTGTTTTCCATGCGCAAGAGCATGTCCGAAGCATCCGTAGGCGTGAAGAAAAAGACCGGCCATATCAATTCCGAGATCGAGAGCAGCCTTTCCGGCATCCGTACTGCCAAGGCCTTTGCCAACGAGGCTACGGAATCTGCCCGTTTTACCGCGGCCAATGAGATCTATAAAACTTCCAAGCGGGAATTCCACAAGGCCATGGGCCGCTTCTCTGCCAGCATGGAGCTGTTCCTGGGCAGCCTCAATGTTGTTGTCATCGGTGTAGGCGGCTACCTCATCATGAAGGGCAGCATGGATTACCGGGATCTCGTGACCTTCACCCTGTATATTGGCACCTTTGTATCTCCCATGCGGAAGCTGGCAGGCTTTTCCGAGATGTTCGCCAACGGCTTTGCCGGTCTGAACCGCTTCGTTTCCGTCATGCGCATGGATCCTACCGTGCAGGATCGGGCAGGAGCGGAACCTCTGGAGAACGTCAAGGGTGAGATTGTCTGCGACCATGTGAACTTCACCTATGACGGAGATATTCCCGTGCTCAACGATGTGTCCCTGCACATTCAGCCCGGCGAGACCATCGCCATCGTAGGTCCCTCCGGCGGCGGCAAGAGCACCCTGTGCCAGCTGATCCCCCGGTTCTATGATGTCACCGACGGCAGCATCACCATTGACGGCAAGGATGTCCGGGATCTGACTCAGCGCTCCATCCATGAGAAGATCGGCATTGTCCAGCAGAATGTGTTCCTCTTTGCCGATACTATCTTTGAGAATATCCGCTACGGCAAGCCCGATGCCACCATGGAAGAGGTTATCGAGGCCGCCAAGAAGGCAGAGATCTATGACGATATTCTGGAAATGCCTAATGGATTCGATACCTATGTGGGCGAGCGCGGCACATTGCTCTCCGGCGGACAGAAGCAGCGTGTGGCCATTGCCAGAATCTTCCTGAAGAATCCGCCCATTCTGATCCTGGATGAAGCCACCTCCGCTTTGGACTCTCTGACGGAAGCCAAGATCCAGCGTGCATTCGATGCCCTGGCCGAGGGCAGCACCACCCTCATCATTGCCCACCGCCTGTCCACCATCCGGGCAGCCAGCCGGGTAGTTTCCATCAGCGACGGTCGGATCACGGAAGTTGGTACCCATGCAGAGCTGCTGCAAAAGGGCGGCGTCTTCGCCAATCTCTACCGCACTCAGAATTCCGAATCCCTCGGTGTATAAAAAGAAATGCCCTCCCGTTTTTTCGGGAGGGCATTTGACATTTTCTTATTCCTGAACGAAATCTTCGGGAGCAGCGGTGACTTCCTCGACAGCCTCGACGACTTCCTCAGCAGCCTCTTCGACAGTCTCAGCAACTTCCTCAGCAGCCTCAGCAACTTCCTCAGCAGCTTCGCAGCAGCAGGTCTCGCCCTCTGCCTCGCAGCAGCAAGCCTCATCCTCGGCTTCGCAGGTGCACTCTTCACCGCACTTGCAGCAGCACTTGCAGTTGGAGATCTTATCCAGCATTTCCTTAGCCCAGGCAACGATCTCCTCACCCTTGGTGGCCAGCAGATAAACAGCGCCAACAGCGGCGGCCAGAGCAACAACGATTTTTACAACATATTTCATAGGATTTTCCTCCCATCAGAATTGGTTATTTTCAGTATATCGAAAAACAGGAAAAAATGCAACAGAAAATTCGGAAAATCTTTTAGTCAATGTCGGAATTTACTACATCCGGGGGATTATCCAGCACTTCCGGGTGGGCAATGATGCGCATATAGTGGCGGAGGAAAGCGGCGTAATAATAGCCGTCCACGATCCGCTCATCCAGGGTGAACTTCACATCCACGTATTTCTTCTCCACAATGGTGCCGTCCTCCTGTATCTCGGTGGCAAAGCGTTTCAGGCCGAAGGCGCCAAATACCGGCAGGTTGCCGAAATCATACAGGTGGTGGTAGATGGCAGGAATGCCAAGGGAACCCATGGAGGTGAAGAATACGGAGCCGTGGAAGGGACTGACCTCCAGCAGAAACTTGGGCAGCAGGCCAAAGTAATCCAGAGTTTTCAGCAGCCATACGGCAAACTTCAGGAATACGCCGGGGATCATGGTCAGGGCATGGGCAACGCCGTCAAAACTGGAATCCAGCGGTGTGTTTTTTACTTCTTCCACGGCGGCATTAAATTTACGGTATACATCCTCTGCGGTATCATAGGGGCTCAGGTGTACCTTAATGACGGTGTCGGGAGAGGCAATGGTCATTTCCTTCTTCACGGTCATGCAGTACTGAATATCCTCGCCGTGGGTGTAAACTTTCTGACCGGAGAGAAACCGGTTCAGAGCAGGATATTTTGCAATGCTGCGGACATAGGCTGCCAGCAGCACGTGGTTGATGCCGAAGCCGATGAGACCTTCCTTCCGCTTTTTGCGGATATAGCGATCCACCGCGCTGACCTCTAACGCAGTTTCAAAACGGTTGTCGGCACCGTTGCGGTTTACCATAATATAAGGAGAGACCTGGGAGATGGGAGGCAGACTGCGGATCCTTCTGCCGTCGGGACGGTCGCCCCAGGTGGGGTGATATTCTCCCAGAGGATGCACCTGCGTGCCAAGGGTCATCAGGGCGAAGCCTACAAACATGAGCATATCCGGCCAGAAGGCGTCGATGATGGGAAGCGGATTGCCAATCTGAATGTGCTGCAGCAGAATGCTGTGATTACTGTAGGTGTTGCAGGCCAGTATGATAAAAAGGAAGAGGGTCGACCAGTAGCTCTTGGAAAGAGTAGAGGTTTCAAGCGTGTAGCCAACTGCCAGCAGAATTCCAAGTCCCCAGCATAGCCATGCGGTTAGGCTGCTGTTGATGAAACAGAGCTGCTTGAGGGCGATATACCAGGAAACCAGCCACATGGGAATGGCAGTTCGGTAGAAATGCTCTTGTCCGTCCAATAGGATGATCAGGCTATACAAAATGACGGCACACACCGGCAGAATGAGAAGACCCCAGATATCCGTTCCTTCGGTTCCTTTCATACAGAAGAGCGTGATTCGGGTCGCTGCCGAGGCAAGCATACAAATTGCGGTCAGCCAGGTAAAGGGGTTTTTACGGGAAACATAAAGATGAGTTTTATTTTTCATAGCAATGTAATTATAGCAGAATTGCAGAAAAAGGCAATAAAAAACCTGTAAAGCCATCCGAAAGATTTCTTTACAGGTTTTGGTTTTACAGGTTATGCACCATTTGGCGGATATATTCCGGACTGGTTCCACAGCAGCCACCCAAAAGCTCTGCTCCGTTTGCGGCGCAGTCTGCCATGATCTTTGCAAAGTCATCCGGCTGCAGGGAATAGACCGAGGTTCCGTCGGGCAGCTTTGTGGGAATGCCCGCGTTGGGCTTGCAGATCAGAGGCACGGTCACGCTGCGCTTCAGCTTGCTGACAAGACCGCAGGTGTTTTCATCTGCAGCAACGCAGTTGAAGCCCAGAGCAGCAGCGCCAAGCTTTTCCAGCTTTTTCAGCGCCATGCCTGCATCCATGCCGGAATACAGGGTGCCGTCGGGCTGCATGGTGAAGGAGAAGGCGACAGCGCCGGCGTTTTCTGCATCTGCCGCTTCCATAACGGCTTCCGCCTCCTGGAGGTACAGCAGAGTCTCCGCAATAAGAAAATCTGCACCGCCGTCAATCAGTCCTCTTATCTGGCGGCGGTAGTTGGCTACCATGTCATCGTAGTTATCGGGATCCCAGGTGGTCATAAAGGCTGCCAAGGTAGAGATGTCACCGCCGATGAGAGCCTTTGGTGCGGCACTCCGGGAAAGGGCAACCAAATGGGCGTTGACGGTCTCTGTGTGGTTCTGCAGGTTTGCTCTTGCCAGTCCCAGGGGCTGAGCCTGGAAGGTGGGAGCGTAGACAAGCTGGCTGCCGGCTTCGGCATAACCTCTCTGCAAAGCGACCAGAGCCTCCGGATTCGCCAGGATCCATTCCTCTGCGCAGCAGTTCAGAGGCATGCCGGCTTTCATGAGGTTGGAGCCGGTGGCTCCGTCGAGAATCCGGGTACCGGATTTCACTTTATCCATAAATTCCTGTTTCGTGAGCATGGTGATCACTCCTTTTATCATAGTATATCGGATTTCGGGTATATTTTCAATAGCCGGAAATTTGACTTTTCCATATATCTCTGGTAGAATATCCCAAAAACTGACAGGAGGTTTTCCAATGAAGAAAACTGTTTTGCGGGAATATGCCCGCCTGATCGTAAAATCCGGTGTCAATGTGCAGAAGGGCCAGGAGGTTCTTGTTTATGCCGAGCTGGAGCAGCCGGAGTTTGTTGCCATGGTGGTGGAAGAGGCCTATAAGCTGAAGGCCAAGCGGGTAGAAGTCATCTGGCAGTATGCTCCGCTGACCAAGCTTCGGGCGCGGTATGAATCCGTTAAGACCATGGGCGAGGTTCCCGAGTGGCAGAAGGCCAAGCAGGAGCATTTCTGCGATGTGGTGCCCTGCCGCATCCATCTGGTGTCCCAGGATCCCGACGGCCTCAAGGGCGTAAATATGAAGAAGATCACTGCTGCCAGAAAACTCAGCTATCCGATTCTGAAGCCGTATAATGATCAGCTGGAGGGCAAGCAGCAGTGGTGCATTGCCGCCGTTCCCGGTGTGGCCTGGGCAAAGAAGCTGTTCCCGGAGCTGAGCCGTGGACAGGCTGTGGAAAGATTATGGCAGGAGATCCTGTCTGCTTCCCGGGTCTGCGAGGATTCTATCGGTGCCTGGGATGCCCACAATGCCGATCTGCAGGCTCGCTGCGATTACCTCAACAATCTGCATATCACCTCCCTGCACTATACCGCCGATAACGGCACCGATCTGACTGTGGGCATGATCCCCGAGGCTGTGTTCTGCGGCGGTACCGAGACTGCCACCACCGGCATTGTGTTCAATCCCAATATTCCCACCGAGGAGGCCTTTATCTCTCCCATGCGGGGCAAGGCAGAGGGTATCGTTTATGCCACCAAGCCCCTGAGCTACAACGGCCAGCTGATTGAAAATTTCTGGTTCCGCTTTGAGGGCGGTAAGATCGTGGACCACGGCGCGGAGAAGGGCAAGGATCTGCTGGACTATATGCTTTCCATGGATGAAGGCGCAAGGTACCTGGGTGAGTGCGCTCTGGTGCCCCAGTCCAGCCCCATCGCGGAAAGCGGCCTGCTTTTCTACAACACCCTGTTTGATGAGAATGCTGCCTGCCATCTGGCCATCGGCATGGGATTTCCGGATACCATTCGCGGCTATGCCGAGAAGAGTTTGGAGGAGTGCCGGGAGCTGGGCATCAATGATTCCATGATCCATACGGATTTTATGATCGGCTGCGATACCATGAATATCGATGCCACCTGCGAAAACGGCGAGACGGTAGCCGTATTCCGTAAGGGCAACTGGGCGTTCTGATTTTTTGTAAAAAAATAAAAATAATTCTTGCAATCCGGCAAAAACTATGATATCATATCAAAGCGATTGAGATTGCTAGGGGCATCTATGCCCTTTTAATACTTGAGAAAGAGGTGAACAAAATGAAGGAAGGTATCCATCCCAAATACGAACAGACTACCATTCGCTGTGCCTGTGGTAACGTTTTCACGACTGGTTCCACTAAGAAGGACATTCGTGTTGAGATCTGCTCCAAGTGCCACCCTTTCTATACCGGCAAGCAGAAGCTGGTCGACACCGGTGGACGAGTTGACCGTTTCAACAAGAGATATGGCCTGAAGTAAGACAAAACCCGCACGGTACATTCGTGCGGGTTTTTTTCTTTCAGGAATCCGGCAAATGCATAAATGGAGGAAAAGATGGAAGGAAATTTTGACGAAACCGTCCAGGAACGGGCGGTACTGGTGGGCCTGGATGCGGACTGCTTCCGTAAGGAAGATACCGCAACCGATGAGACCCTGGAAGAGCTGGATGCACTGCTGGAGACTGCCGGTGGTTTCTGCACCGGAAAAATACTGCAACACCGTCACGCACCGGATTCTCATAGCTTTATCGGCGAGGGCAAGGCCCAGGAGGTTCGGATGCTGGTGGAGGCTACAGGCTCTACCATGGTGATTTTTGATAATGAACTCTCTCCCGGCAACATCCGTGCCTTGGAGGAGATCGTGGGAGTCACGGTGCTGGACCGCAGCACTTTGATTCTGGATATCTTTGCCCAGCGAGCAAAGACCAAGGAAGGCCGTCTCCAGGTGGAGCTGGCCCAGTATAAATATCTGCTGCCCCGACTTTCCGGTATGGGTGCCAGCCTGTCCCGTCAGGGCGGCGGTATCGGCACCCGTGGTCCCGGCGAAACCAAACTGGAATCCGACCGCCGGCATATCCGGGAGCGGATCACTCGGCTGGAACAGGAGCTGGAGCAGGTCCGGCAGGTAAGAAGTGTCCAGCGGGAACGAAGAATGAAAAATTCCGTGCCGGTGGTAGCCATCGTGGGTTACACCAACGCAGGCAAATCTACCTTGCTCAATCAGCTGACCGGCGCAGGAATTCCTGCCAATAACCGGTTGTTTGATACCCTGGATACCACCTCCCGGCAGCTTACCGTGTCCGATCACCTGGATGTGGTGCTGTCCGATACCGTCGGATTCATTGCCAAGCTGCCCCACCACCTGGTAAATGCTTTCCATGCTACCCTGGAGGAACTGGAATACGCAGATCTGCTGCTCCATGTCATCGATTCTGCCGATCCCAATCGGGAGGAGCATATTGCCGTGGTGGATCGCCTCATCGAGAAGCTGGCTAAGCCCGGAACTCCTGTTCTGCGCTGTTTCAATAAGGCAGATCTGGTGACGCCTGAGGAAATCCCGGTAGGGGAGGATGTGGTGAAGATGTCCGCATCCACCGGCATGGGCATGGATGCCCTCCTTTCCGCCATCGAGAAGGCACTGTCCTCTGCTCTGCATCGGGTGGTGATGCTGCTGCCCTACAGTGCAGGCGGTGTGCTGGAGACCCTCCACAATAATGCACAGGTGCTGTCCACGGATTATACTGCCGACGGCATCCGGGTGGAGACTGTGGTGGAGGATGTGCTTTACGGCAGACTCCGGGATTATATCGTGGAGGAGTTGGGATAAGTGGAGGAATATCTGGTCCCAACGGATTTCGGCGAGGACGAGTTTATTGAGAAGAAATCCCGTTTCATCGGCCGGGTCTGGCCGGTAGAGACGGAAGAAGAAGCCCTTTCCTGCATTGAAAAAATGAAAAAGGCGCATTATGATGCCACGCATAATTGCTGGGCATACATCATTAAGGACGGCGCCGTGCGGTTTTCCGATGACGGAGAACCCGGCGGTACCGCCGGTATGCCCATGCTGCAGGTGCTGCAGCGGGAAGGACTTTATAATGTGGTTTGCGTGGTGGCCCGCTATTTCGGCGGTATCCTCCTTGGGGCAGGCGGCCTTGTCCGGGCCTATACCAGAGGTGCCAAAATCGCCGTGGATGCAGCGGGAAAATCCATGAAACGGGTATGGACCGTGCTGTATCTTCCGTGCCCGTATAACTTCTATGAGAGAATGAAACTGGAAACAGCTGCCTTCGGCGGCATTATCCGGGATACCCAATTTGGCGCGGAAGTGGAAATGGAGATCCTTGTGCCGGAAGCGCAGGCTGCTCCTTTCCTGGAACGTGTGACCGATATGTCCTCCGGAACCGTGGAGGCCATGGAGGTCGGAAAGGAATACAGGGCATTCCCTGTAACAGAAAAGAGGGAAATACAATGAATGTACGCCAGTTACTGGAATTGCAGGAGCATCGCCGTCTGAATCCTCTGGCAGCCTTTGCGGATGAGAGCCGGGGAAGAGCCGTTCCGGTAGAACCCACCGACGAGGATGTGCGTACCTGCTTTCAGCGGGATACCGACCGCATTGTACATAGTAAGTCTTTCCGCCGTCTGATGCACAAGACCCAGGTGTTCCTGCAGCCGGAGGGAGACCATTACCGCACCCGAATGACCCATACCCTGGAGGTTTCCCATATTGCCAGAACCATTGCCAGAGCGCTGGCTCTGAACGAGCACCTGACGGAAGCCATTGCCCTTGGTCACGACCTGGGACACACGCCTTTCGGCCATGCAGGCGAGCGCGCTCTATCCGAGGCCACCGGCAAGCCCTTCTACCATAATGAGCAGAGCCTTCGGGTGGTGGATATTCTGGAAAATGACGGCGCAGGCTTGAACCTGACCTATGAGGTCCGCATGGGTATTCTTGGTCATACCGGACCCAACATTCCGGAAACCCTGGAGGGCAGGATCGTCCGTCGGTCCGATCAGATTGCCTATGTGAATCACGATATCGATGATGCCATCCGTGCGGGAATCCTCAGTGATGATGATATTCCCGAGGCGATTTCCGAGGTGCTGGGTACCAACCACCGCCAGAGAATCAATACACTGGTCTGCGATATGATCAACACCTCCATGGAGGCGGGGGATATTCTCCTTTCTCCCGAGGTGGACGAGGCTTTGCGGAATCTTCGCAGCTTTATGTTTGAGCGGGTTTATTATAATCCTGTGGCCAAGAGTGAGGAAGTCAAGGCCAGAGGCATGCTCAAGGCTTTGTTTACCTATTATATGGAGCATCCGGAGGCTCTTCCCGAGGACTTCCAGCCTCAGCTTACCTTTGATGGCATGGAGCGCACGGTCTGCGACTATATTGCCGGCATGACAGATAAGTATGCTGTAGATAAATATCAGCAGCTTTTTGTGCCAATGGGGTGGCATATTCGCGGATAATATGTTATAATATATAGGTTAAATATTTTTGCTTGAAACAGAACGGAGGTGTGACATATGGCTTTTCCACAGGCGTTTATTGATGAACTTCTTGCCCGGAATCCTATTGAGGATGTGGTAGGGCAGTATGTCCACCTGAAGCGTTCCGGTGCTAACCTTTTTGGCCTGTGCCCCTTCCATGGGGAAAAGACGGCTTCATTTTCTGTCTCTCCCGACAAGGGCATCTGCTATTGCTTCGGCTGCCATAAGGGCGGCGGCGTCATCAATTTTATGATGGAAGTGGAAGGTCTCAGCTATCCCGATGCCGTGCGGAAGCTGGCAGAACGGGCTGGCCTGGAGGTCCCGGAGGACGAGCAGTATCAGAGCCGCTACCGTGCCCAGGAACGGCTGTGGGCATTGAACAAGGAAGCTGCCCGGTTCTTCCACGCCCAGCTTTACACCGAGGTTGGCAAGGAAGGCCTGGCCTATGCCGTGAAACGCGGTATGCCCAAGAATGTGCTTACCATGTTCGGCATTGGCTTTGCCCCCAATACCTGGAGTGCCCTTACGGACGCTATGCGGAAAAAGGGATATACGGATCAGGAACTCATCGGTGCCGGTCTGGTATCGGAAAAGGGAAACCGGATCTTTGACCGCTTCCGCAATCGGCTCATGTTCCCCATTATTGATGTCCGGGGCAATGTCATCGGCTTTGGCGGACGGGTCATGGATGACTCCACACCGAAATACCTCAATTCCCCGGAAACCCTGATTTTTAACAAAAGAAAGAATCTGTTTGCTCTGAATCTGGCGAAGAAGAGCAAGCTGGACTATATCATTCTGGTGGAGGGCTACATGGATGCCATTGCCCTGCATCAGTACGGTTTTGACTGTGCGGTGGCATCCCTCGGAACCAGTCTGACCCAGGAGCATGCCACCCTGCTCACCCGCTATACCAAGCAGGTGGTGCTCATCTACGACGGCGACGACGCCGGTCAGAATGCCACGAAGCGGGCAATTCCCATCTTGGAGCAGGCCGGTTTGCAGGTGAAGGTCCTGCGGATGCGGGATGCCAAGGATCCGGATGAATTCCTCAAGAAGTTTGGCGCTGACCGCTTTAAGCTCCTGCTGGAGGAATCCTCCAACCGGGTAGAGTACCAGCTTTCGGCCATTGCCCGGAAGTACGATATTTCCCAGGATGACCAGAAGGTGAAATTTGTCCAGGAGGCTGCTGCCCTCATTGCCAGCCTGCCGGGACAGGTGCAGCGGGAGGTTTACGGTGCCCGTGTGGCAGAGGCGGCAAAGGTTTCTGCCGAGGCAGTGCGCCTGGAGGTCAAGCGAGCCTGGGGCAAGCAGCAGAAGCAGGAGAAGCGTGCCCAGGATCGGATCGCCCTGGCACCGGAAAACCAGCGGCAGCCCAGAAGCCGCACCATTCGTTATGAGAATATGAAATCCGCCATGGCGGAAGAAATGGTGATTTCCATTTTGTTCCAAGATATTTCCCTGCTGCGGCAGATCCCGGAGCTGCTTCCTGAGCAGTTTTCCTGTCCGCTTTTGGGAAAGGTGTTCTCTCAGATGAAATCCCGGTTTGCATCCGGCATGGATGTGAGCGTGGGTGCGCTGGAGGACCTGTCCCCGGAGGAAGCATCCCATGTGGCGGGATTTGTGGCTCGGCTTTCCGAGCCTGTGCAGGAGCAGGCACTTTTGGACTGTGCCCGTACCATCATCACGGAGAGCAGGCTCGCCAAGGGCTCTTCCCCGGATGATCTGATGGCGCTCCGGAATCAGTTAAAGGAGAGAAAAGGATAAAGGTATGAGTGAACTTCTAGAAAAAGAAATACCGGAATCCATCCCTGTTGATGAGGATGATGTTTCCCAGTTCCTGCGGGAAATTCGCCGTTATCCTCTCCTGACTCCGGAAGAGGAACGGCAGCTTGCCGAGGGCTGTGCCAGGGGAGATGAGGATGCCATCCGCCAGATGGTGAATTCCAATCTGCGATTGGTGGTTTCCGTTGCCAAGGAATATGCCGGCCGTGGGGTGCCCCTGCTGGATCTCATTCAGGAGGGCAGTATTGGCCTGTTGGCTGCGGCAAAAAAATTTGATTATACGCTGGAATACCGTTTTTCCACCTATGCTACCAAGTGGATCCGCCAGGGCGTTACCCGATGCCTGATGAACCATAAGGGCGTCATCCGTGTGCCGCTGCATACCGCAGAGCGGATGCGCAAGGTGGTGCAGACCCGGGCTGCGCTTCTGGCGCAGAACGGGGCAGAGCCTTCCGCTGCGGAGGTTGCTGCTGCCTGTAGTATGCAGGAGAGTAAGGTGGAGGAGCTTCTCCGGCTGAATCCGGAGGTCTGCTCGCTGGACAGTCCTGCCGGGGAAGAGGATGACAGCACTCTGGGCATGCTTTTGGCCGATGCCGAGAGCACGGAGCCTTATAAGGAACTGGTGCGCAAGGAGTTGTCCCAACAGCTGGATGCCTTGCTGGGAATGCTCAGCGAACGCCAGCGTTACATACTGCGGCTGCACTTCGGTATGGAGGATGGAGTGTGCCATTCTCTGGAGGAGATCGGCACCATGCTGGGTATCTCCAAGGAGCGCGCTCGCCAGATCGAGCGCCAGGGCATGGATAAGCTGCTGAAGCTGGGAACCAGTATGGGACTGGAGGATTTTTTGGATGAATGATTTTGTTTGGGAGGAAACTCCCTGGGAGCAGGCATTGCCGGATTTTTGTGATCCGCTGCCTGCGGCCACCTTCCTTGCCCTCCTGGAAGGGGAGGAAGAGGATGCAGTGGAGCAGGCCCTTGCGGATCTGCAGCAGCGGGATATTCTGCTGGATGTGGAAAACCTTTCCTTCGAGGGGTCCAGCGCTAAAATGCAGGCGCGGCTTTTGCAGGAAAAAGGCCTTGCCGAAGGAAGCGTGAAGCTTCGGGATTTTGATGAAAATGATCCCCTCCGGCTGTTCCTGCTGGAGCTGGACGGCATGCCGGAGACGGAAATTCCTGCCGTGACTCCGGAAGGTATCACCGATGCCCAGCGGGAAGCCCTGGCCAATGCTTATCTTCCTGCCGTTGCAAAGCTTGCCCTTTCCTATGCGGGCAAGGGCGTTCTGCTTATGGATCTGATCCAGGAGGGCAGCCTGGGCCTGTGGCAGGGCATCGCTGCCTGGGAAATGGGTAATCTGCAGACCTATCTGGATCGCTGTATCCGCAGAGCTATGGCTGCGGCCATTACCCTGCAGGCTCGGCAGAACGGTGTGGGTGCCAGAATCCGCAAAGCGATGGAGGATTACCGCCGGGCAGAGAGAACCCTTCTTTCTCAGATCGGCAGAAATCCCGGCGTTTCTGAGATTGCCGAATATCTGAATATTACCGAGGATGCTGCCGGGGAAGTCTATAAAATGCTGCAAAATGCTGCGGCTCAGAGCCAAAGCCCGGAAGCAGAGGAAACGGAAGAATCAGAACCCGATGAAGAAAATGCCGTGGAGGCAACCGCCTACTATCAGATGCGCCAGCGGATCAGCGATCTGCTGGAATCTCTGGAGCCGCTGGATGCCAAGATTCTGACTCTGCGGTTTGGCCTGGAGACCGGAACTCCCATGGAGGATGCAGCCATTGCTGGGAAGCTGGGCATTCCTGTGTCCCAGGTTCTGGAAAGAGCGGCAAAGGCCCTGGAAACCTTAAGAAATCAGTAACAGGAGAGAGGAATATGAAAACTGTCAGCATTGCCATCGATGGCCCTGCCGGTGCCGGTAAGAGCACCATTGCCCGCAGACTTGCCAAGGAACTGGGCTATTATTATGTGGATACCGGTGCGATTTACCGCACCGTTGCCTATTATTTTTCTATCATCGGCATTCACCCCAAGGATGCCGACGGCGTGAATAAGTACATCGATGAGATCACTGTGGAAATCGAATATGACGAAGAGGGCAAGCAGCACATGATCCTCAATACCCTGGATGTGACCGACGATATCCGTACTCCTGAGATTTCCCAGGGTGCATCGCTGGTTTCTGCCCATGCCGTTGTCCGGGAGATGCTGCTGGATATGCAGCGGGATCTGGCTCGGAAGCACAATGTGGTCATGGATGGCCGGGATATCGGCACCGTAGTGCTGCCTAAGGCCACCGTCAAGATCTTCCTCACCGCTTCTCCCGAAGTCCGTGCCAAGCGCCGCTGTGCCGAGCAGGAGGCCAAGGGCATCCCCAGTAAGTTCGAGCAGGTGCTGAAGGAGATCAACCAGCGGGACTATCAGGATACCCATCGGGAGATTGCCCCGCTGAAGATGGCCCGGGATTCTGTGAAGCTGGATACCTCCGATATGACCATTGAGGAAGTCGTGGATGCCATGAAGAAGATCATCGGGGAGAAGATTGCCCAGTGAGTATTACCGTTGCTGAGAGTGCAGGTTTCTGCTTCGGCGTGAACCGCTCTGTGGAACTGGTTGAGAAGGCCATTTCCGAAGGCAAGCGCCCGGTGACCTACGGCCCCATCATCCATAACAGCCATGTGGTCTGCCGGTTTGAGAGTCAGGGAGTCCGGGTGGTGGAAACTCCGGAGGAAGTACCCCCCGGAGATGTGGTGATCATCCGCTCCCACGGTGTTTCGAAAGCGGTCATGGATGCCCTGGAAGCAAGGAAAGCCGAAATCGTGGATGCCACCTGTCCTTTCGTGAAGCGGATCCACGAGATTGTCCGCAAGGCAGAGATGGAGGGCAGACTGCCTATTATCATTGGAACCCGTAGTCATCCCGAAGTGGAAGGTATTGCGGGCTGGTGCGGCAGGTGCATGATTTTTGAGAGCCCTGTGGAACTGGAAAGTTGGATTGCGGAGGAGAATATCTCCCCGGAATTGCCGGTCTGCATGGTATGCCAAACGACTTCTACAGAAAATTTGTGGAAAAATTGCGCCGAAATTGCAAAAAAACAGTTTACTAACTTGAAATTATTTGATACAATATGTAAAGCAACGGAGACTCGGCAAAATGAAGCGGCTGCCCTTAGCCGCAAGAGCGATGCCATGGTGGTGGTTGGAGATCCCAAAAGCTCCAACACCGGAAAGCTTGCTCAGATCTGTCGGGAATATTGCGAACGTGTGGCTCTGGTGGATAGTGCAGATATGCTTCAGAGCGAATTTTTCACGGGCGCATCCAATGTCGGAATCACTGCCGGAGCATCAACCCCGGCGTGGATAATAAAGGAGGTCAACAATACTATGAGCGAAATTCTGAATGTCGAGGCTGCAGAGGAGAGCTTTGAGGCTCTGCTGGAGCAGTCCATCAAGACTTTAAATACAGGAGATAAGGTTACCGGTACTGTCGTCAGCATTGGCAACACCGAAGTCCAGGTCGAACTGGGCACCAAGCATGCCGGCTACATCCCCTATGATGAAGTCAGCACCGATCCTTCCGTAAAGGCAGAGGACATCCTGCATGTGGGCGACGAGATCGAGGTCTTCGTTGTTCGCGTCAACGACCAGGACGGCACTGTGCAGCTCTCCAAGAAGAAGCTGGACGGCCTGAAGGTTTGGGACGAGATGACTGCTTACTGCGAAGAGAAGACTACCATCGAAGGCACCATCACCGAGGAGAACAAGGGCGGCCTGGTCTGCAATGTCAAGGGCGTTCGCGTGTTCATCCCTGCTTCCCAGTCCGGTGTTGCTAAGGGCGGCGACATGGCTGCTATGCTGGGCAAGAACGTGAAGCTGAAGGTGACTGAGGTCAACCGTGCTCGCCGTCGTGTCATCGGCTCCATCCGTGCCGTGAACGCTGAGGAGCGCAGCGCTTCCCGTGAGAAGATCTGGAATGAGATCGAGGAAGGCAAGAAGTACAACGGCGTTGTTAAGAGCCTGACCTCTTACGGCGCATTCGTCGATATCGGCGGCGTGGACGGCATGGTTCATGTTTCCGAGCTGAGCTGGAACCGCATCAAGAATCCTGCTGAGGTCGTAAAGACCGGCGACGAGATCGAGGTCACTGTTAAGTCCTTCGACCCCGTGAAGCACAAGATCTCTCTGACCTGCAAGTCCGATGAGAACAACCCCTGGGCTATCTTCAACAGCAAGTATGCTGAGGGTGATGTCGTCACCGCTAAGGTCGTTAAGCTGATGACCTTCGGTGCTTTCGCTGAGATCATGCCCGGTGTTGACGGCCTGATCCATATCTCCCAGATTGCTGATCATCGCATCGGCAAGCCTGAGGATGTCCTGTCCGAGGGTCAGGAAGTTCAGGTTAAGATCACTCAGATCGAGAACGAGGGCAAGCGTATCTCCCTGTCCATCCGTGCTCTGCAGGAGGCTCCTGCAGCTGAGGAAGCTGAATAATTGATTTTCATACCGGGAACCGACTTATGCCGGTTCCCGGTTTTTTTAGGAGGAAATAAAAATGGTTAAGCATCTGGTTGGTTTTACTTTGAAAGACGGCATGGATAAGGATGCCGAGGTAGCTCGTATCCGCAGCCTTCTGGAGCCCCTGAAGGATCAGATCCCCGGTGTTCAGGCTCTGGCGGTTCGTCGCTGCTTTGTGGGTGTGGATTTTGCCCTGTACTCTGAATTTGCCAACAAGGAAGATCTGAATACATATGCCAATCATCCTCTGCATCTGGCTGCCCTTGCTCAGTTCAAGGGTAATCTTGCAAGCCGTGTTGCTGCGGATTATGAGGTGTAAGACACATGAAAGCTGTTGTAACGGTTGTCGGTAAGGATAGAGTCGGTATCATTGCCGGCGTATGTAATCACCTGGCTGCGTATAATGTCAATGTACTGGACATTTCTCAGACTGTCATGCAGGGTTATTTTACCATGATGATGGTGACGGAGGTCTCTGAGTGCAGCCTGCCTCTGGCAGAGCTGTGCGAGAAGATGGAGAATGTCGGCAAGGAAATGGGCGTTTCCATTCGGGTTCAGAGAGAAGATATTTTCGATGCCATGCATCGAATCTGAGGAAATGACTTATGCTGAATCAGAAAGATATTTTACAGACCCAGGATATGATCGATAAGCGGCACCTGGACATCCGTACCATTACCATGGGCATCAGCCTGCTGGACTGTACGGATACGGATCTGGATCGCTGCTGCGAGAAAATTTATGAGAAGATCACCCGCTGTGCCAAGGATCTGGTAAAGACCGGCGAAGAGATCGAAAAAGAGTTCGGTATTCCTATTGTGAATAAGCGAATCTCCGTAACCCCCATTGCTTTGGTGGCCGGTTCCTGCCAGACGGACAGCTATGTGAAGATTGCCCAGACTCTGGATCGGGCGGCATCAGCCTGTGGTGTCAATTTCATCGGCGGTTTCTCTGCATTGGTGCAGAAGGGCTGCACAAGCGCGGATTGGAAGCTCATGGCATCCATTCCCGAAGCCATGGCCACTACCGAGCGGGTTTGCGCCAGCATCAACGTTGGCTCTACCAAGGCTGGCATTAATATGGATGCCGTGGCAGAGATGGGCAGAATTGTTAAGAAAACTGCGGAATTGACCGCGGATAACCAGGGATTGGGCTGTGCCAAGTTGGTGGTTTTTGCCAATGCGGTGGAGGATAATCCCTTTATGGCAGGCGCCTTCCACGGCGTGGGAGAGGGAGACTGCGTGCTGAACGTGGGCGTTTCCGGCCCCGGCGTGGTATATCATGCCCTGCAGGGTGTCAAGGGAGAACCCTTTGACGTGGTCGCGGAGACTGTGAAGCGTACGGCTTTCCAGATCACCCGTATGGGTCAGCTGGTAGGCCAGGAAGCCTCCAAGCGGCTGGGCGTGCCCTTCGGCATTGTGGATCTTTCCCTGGCTCCTACTCCTGCGGTGGGCGACAGCGTCGCCCGTATTCTGGAAGAGATGGGTCTGGAGATTTGCGGTACCCACGGTACTACGGCGGCCCTTGCTCTGCTGAATGACGCCGTGAAAAAGGGCGGCGTTATGGCGTCCAACCATGTGGGCGGCCTTTCCGGTGCATTTATCCCCGTGTCTGAGGACGAGGGCATGATCGCAGCCGCGGAAGAGGGAACTCTGACCCTCTCCAAGCTGGAGGCGATGACCTGTGTCTGTTCTGTGGGACTGGATATGATTGCCGTGCCCGGAGAGACAACAGCCGAAACCATTTCCGCAATCATTGCGGATGAAGCTGCCATTGGTATGGTCAATTCCAAGACCACGGCGGTACGTATCATTCCTGCTCCCGGCCTGAAGGTGGGCGATCGGGTAGAGATGGGCGGCTTACTCGGCAGCGCTCCGGTGATGCCGGTGCATGAGGCATCCTCTGCACTGTTTGTTGCCAGAGGCGGCAGAATTCCGGCTCCCATCCAGAGCCTGAAAAATTAAATCATCTCTGCGCCAGCTGATTTATCAGCTGGCGCAGAAAACCAGACAGAGAAGGCATAATTATGCAAGGAAAATATTTGAAGCCTAAAAAAGTTCCGACATTTCGTAAAGTACTGTTTTTTCTGCTTGCGGGGGCTTATCAGGAGATCCTGCTGAACCTTTCAGACGGTATTGCGGTTTTGACACCGATCGTTCTGCTTAGAATCCTGCTTAGCGGTGCAGCTTTGGGGGCGAGTATTTGGTTTATCGGCAGCCTGATTCCCCATAGAACAACGGCGAAATGGATCACGGGTCTGCTGTTGTTTGCAGTCAGTGGCCTGTTTATTGCTGAGCGATGCTGCCGTGCGTTTTTTGGAACCTTTTTCCAGGTTTCTTTCATGCTGAAGATGTCCGGGCAGGTTGCGGGTGGCTTTCTGGATGACACGATCAGAACCATTGTGCATAACCTGTGGTATTTCGGACTTTCCTTGCTCCCGGTGGCTCTTTTTGCTCTGTTCTCCTATGATCTGATGGAGGGTAAACGAGAATGGAAGGCAAGCGGAGCAGCCATGATTTTGATGACTGTGCTTGCCGTGCTTTCCTGCCATGTGGGCGGGGATTGGGAGACCTATACTACCGATTTTAATACCAATACCGCTGTTCCCAAATTCGGTTTGATCAACAGCGTCCGTCTGGAAGCACAGTACGGGATTTTCGGTATGCCTCAGCCGGAGATTGCCTATACGCCGCCTGCGATAACGGATCCCTCTGCAACCCTGCCTCCTGAGACTTCCGCCCCAACGGAGCCGAAGGAGACTCAGGATGCCGCAGAGGAAACGGTTCCGCCGGAGACAGAGCCGGAACCTGTTGTCTACGGCTATCACATTACGGATATTGATTTTGCATCCCTGGTGGAAGAGAATGCCGGAACAACCCTCGGTACCATGGATGCCTACTACGGCAGCCAGATGCCGACCATGGAAAATCAGTATACCGGTATGTTTGCAGGAAAAAATCTGATCTATATCACTGCAGAGGCCTTCAGTTCTCCGGTGGTGGATAAGATCCGCACACCGACGCTTTACCGACTGGCCAAAAAGGAAGGCTTTGTATTTTCCAATTTCTATCAGCCGGGCTGGATGCAGTCTACCACCGGCGGCGAGTTCGCGGTAATGACAGGCCTCATTCCTACCTGGGTAAATGGAAATACCGCCTTTGGCGCAAGCATCCATAATGACATGGTGCTGGGCATGGGATGGAAATTCCGGGAGCAGGGTTATACCTGCCGGGCATACCACAATAACAGCTTCACTTATTATGATCGGCATAAGACACATCCGAATCTGGGGTATGATTATTATGGAATGGGGAACGGCCTGGAGCTGGAAAACCATTATTCCTGGCCGAGCTCCGATCTGGATATGATGAAGGCAACAGTTCCGGAAATGGTACAGGGATATCTGGATACCGGAGTGCCCTTCCACACTTACTATATGACGGTCTCCGGCCATGCCAACTATGGATTCGGCTATCATGATATTGCCAAAAAGAATCGGGATGTTGTGGAAGGAATGCAGTATTCCGAAACGGTAAGAGCTTATCTCGCAGCCCAGATGGAACTGGAATACGCCATGGAGTATCTGGTGGACTATCTGGATCAGGCGGGAATTCTGGAGGATACCGTCATTGTCATGGCAGCAGACCACTATCCCTATGCTATGACACAGGGATGTCCGAAGGACTATTATGTGGAGATGACCGGGAGAAAAGACAATGAGACCATGACATCCCGGTACCGCAATACCCTGATCCTTTGGTGCGGTTCCATGAAGGAACCTGTGCATATTGAGAAACCCTGCAGCGCCATTGATATGATGCCTACGATTTACAATCTCTTCGGAATACCTTATGATTCCCGGCTCCTTTCCGGAAAGGATATCTTTGATGAGAGTGTAGCGCCGGGAGAGGTTTCCACGGCAATGAATATCGTGGTATTTCCGGACTATGACTCCGGAAGAAGCTGGATTACCAATGCAGGCCTGTACGAAGCATCTGTTGGATTTGAGCCCTTCCAGGGAGTGGAAGTGGATGAAAACTATGTGGAGCAGGTAAAACAGATCGTAAATGACCGTTGGACCTTTGCAAGACTGTGCATTGAAAAGGATTACTTCGCCCATGTCTATCCGGACTGGGAACCGGCAGAATAAAAAAGCCCGCCTGATATTTCAGGCGGGCAATAGAAAACCCGCTGCAAAATCTGCAGCGGGTTTTTTGTTAACCGTTGACGTTCAGGGTCAGATCGCGGTTCATGCGGGAAGTGTCCTTCTCAGTGTAAGCAACAGCATCCAGAATGCCGTTGTACCACTCCTGCATATCCTCGGTCTTCAGAGTGTTGGTGATCATGGTGTCGCGGTAGTTCAGCTCGGAGATAGCGGACAGATACATGATGTGGTAGCCGTACTCGGTTTCCACAATACCGGTGTCGCCAACCTGGTGGCTGGGATCAACAGCCCAGTTCAGGAAGTTCTCCACATAGCTGCTGTCGGCGTTGATGCTCTCGTAAAGACCGCCGTTTTCAGCGGATGCAGTGTCATCGGTGTTCTCGGTGACCAGGGCTGCAAAGCTCTCTTCGGTG
>JAZQQD010000095.1:0-4676 GCA_045628895.1 Faecousia sp. | reverse complement strand
CGGCGGTGTTCCCTCTGCATTTGTGTGGAAGACTGTTTCCGATCAGTTCGGCAAGTATTCCTTCGTGAAGGTTCTCTCCGGTGAGATTACCTCCCATACCACTCTGGTCAACTCCCGTACCGGCGAGACCGAGAAGCTGGGCCGTCTGTACGTTGTTACCGGTAAGAAGGCTACCGAAGTCAAGGAGCTGACCTGCGGCGATATCGGCGCCATCGGCAAGATGGATAAGGTTAAGACCGGCGATACCCTCTGCGATCCTCGTAAGGTCGTTGCTCTGAAGGGCATCCCCTATGGCACCCCCTGCTACTCTATGGCTATTATGCCCAAGACCAAGGGCCAGGAAGATAAGGTTGCTGCAGGTCTGAACCGCCTCAACGAAGAAGATCCTTCCTTCACCATTGTCAATAATCCCGAGACCCATCAGATGGTTCTCTCCGGCATGGGCGACCAGCACCTGGATGTGCTCATTGCCAAGCTGAAGAGCCGCTTCGGTGTGGATGCCGTTCTGGTTCCTGCCAAGGTTGCTTACCGCGAGCGCATTAAGAAGACTGTGGAAGCCCACGGCCGTCACAAGAAGCAGACCGGCGGTTCCGGCCAGTTCGGCGATGTCTGGATGCGCTTTGCTCCCCAGGAAGAGCAGGAAGACCTGGTCTTCACCGAGGAAGTCTTCGGCGGCTCCGTTCCCAAGAACTTCTACCCCGCTGTTGAAAAGGGCATCCGCGAAGCCATCGTCAAGGGTCCTCTGGCCGGCTATCCCATGGTCAACCTGAAGGCTACCCTGTATGACGGTTCCTACCACCCCGTCGACTCCAACGAAATGGCATTTAAGATGGCCGCTATCCTGGCTTTCAAGGAGGCCATGCCCAACGCAGGTCTGACCTTGCTGGAGCCCATCGGCAGCCTGGCAGTTACCATTCCCGACAGCTTCATGGGCGATGTTATCGGCGATCTGAATAAGCGCCGCGGCCGTGTTATGGGTATGAACCCCGATCATGACGGCAATACCGTTGTGGAGGCTGAGGTTCCCATGGCAGAGATGGGCAGCTACGCCATCGATCTCCGTGCTATGACACAGGCAAGAGGCTCCTTCACCCTGACCTTCGAGCGCTACGAAGAAGTACCCAAGGCAAATCAGGCTAAGATCATTGAGGAAGCCAAGGCTGACGAAGGCTAATCCCCACAAATATAAGCATCCGCCCCATGAAAATGGGGCGGATTTCCTGTGTCAACCAGCAGCTGATAAAAAAAGAACAGCGATACCGAGCAGAAAATCGGTATCGCTGTTTTCTTATTCCTCATGTTTCTTTTCGCCGAACATATCACTGAAAATATCGCTCATAAGATCATTCATGATTTCATTGTTGATTCTGTCAGAAATATCCTTAGCATACTTTGCGCTGCTCTTTCCCCCACCGGAAAAATCAGCTTTTCCGGTATACTCATGCTGGGAGTACCCAAAGCAGGAAACTTTACCTTCTACATTGCCGCATTCTACATTGCCTCCGGCAGAGACATTTCCGCTAACGTCCCCGCATTCGACATAGGAACCGGCTCCGACACGCTCACCTACATTGCCGCACTCCACATAGCCTCCGGCACTGATGTTACCGGCAACATCTCCGCATTCCACATAAGTACCTGCATTCACAGCACCGCCTACTGTGCCGCATTCCACATAGCCTCCGGCACCGATATTAGCAGCAACATCTCCACACTCCACATAAGTACCTGCATTCACAGCACCACCTACTGTGCCACATTCCACATAGGTTCCGGCAGTAACATTTCCCTGAACATCTTCACATTCTACGCTGAAATCACTGCAAACATCCTTCGCCGGGCCCTCATAGCAGAAATGGACCTGCTCCTTTACCGGACTATCCCCGATCAAGGTATGTCCGCAGAAAAGTACCACATGAAAGGCTTCATCATCTTCCCAAGGGAGCTCTACGCCCTTTCCCTGCTTTACAGAAATCACTTCCTTTGCTGCCGGCATTCTGCCGAAAAGCGCATCGATAGTAATGCCGAACACATCTGCGATCTGGGGCAAAAGTGTTACATCCGGCAGGCTCTGATCCGTTTCCCATTTGGAAACTGCCTGATTGGTCACCCCAAGTTTCTGTGCCAGGGCATCCTGAGTCAGTCCCAGGCGTTTTCTGTTATCACAAATGATATTGCCCATTGACATATCTATATCACCTCATATTTTTTCTGCAGCTGCAACTTAAAATTAACATGCATTTGTGCAAATTGCAAGCGAGCCGCAGTTGAATCGTATATTCCTCTTTCCAACCGTTGGTTGGAAAGCCTATTTTATACGGTTTTTTCTATTTTTTCATTCAAAAATGTACACCATTCTTATAGAAAATATGTCATTTCAAAATTACTGTCCGCATTTTTCACAAAATTATGTTTTCATAATCCGTTTTTATGTGAATTGTATGAAAAAATCAAAAATTTGCGTTTTTTGGATTGATTTTACAAGCTTTTTGTCTTACAATATGTTCGCAAGTTAATCGGTAGGAAAATCCCGAAAGGATGTGCGTTTTCATGGTGAATATCGTGCTGGTAGAGCCTGAGATTCCTCAGAACTGCGGCAATATTGCCCGCAGCTGTGCTGCCACCGGTGCCACCCTGCATCTCGTACGTCCGCTGGGGTTTGACATTTCCGAAAAAGCGGTTCGCAGAGCCGGACTGGATTACTGGCACCTGGTTGATGTGAAGGTGTACGATAATCTGGATGATTTCTTCTCCAAGAACAATGTAGCGCAGATGTGGTGCCTTTCTACCAAGGCTCCCCGCTGCTATACGGAAGCCTCCTATGAGGATGGCTGCTATCTCTTCTTTGGGAAAGAAACCAAGGGTCTGCCGGAACCCTTTCTGGAAGCCCATCGGGAAAGCTGTGTGCGGATCCCTATGCGTCCGGAAGCCCGGAGTCTGAATCTGAGCAATGCTGTAGCCATTACGCTGTTTGAAGCATTGCGTCAGTTATCCTTCCCCAACTTGCAGGATTACGGTAAAATGAGGGGCTAACCCCTATACAAACTTTTTGGAGGAATCATTTATGAATTACAACAAGAAGTCCATCGAAGATATTGAGGTTACCGGCAAGCGCGTTCTGTGCCGCTGCGACTTCAATGTTCCTACCAAGGACGGCAAAATCACTTCCGACAAGCGTATTGTCGCTGCTATGCCCACCATCGAGTACCTGGTAAACCACGGTGCTAAGGTCATCCTCTGCTCCCACATGGGCAAGCCCAAGGGCGAATGGAAGCCCGAGCTGAGCCTGAAGGTTGTTGCTGCTCGCATCTCCGAGCTGCTGGGCAAGGAAGTCGTTATGGCTGCTGACGTTGCCGGTGAAGACGCAAAGGCTAAGGCTGCTGCTCTGCAGAACGGCGATGTAATGCTGCTGGAAAACACCCGTTACATGAAGGGTGAAACCAAGAATGATCCCGAGCTGAGCAAGGCTCTGGCTGACATGGCTGACATCTTTGTCAACGATGCTTTCGGCTCTGCACACCGCGCCCACTCTTCCACCGCCGGCGTAGCAGATTATCTGCCCTCCGTTTGCGGCTATCTGGTTCAGAAGGAAGTTTCCATCATGGGCAAGGCTCTGGCCGATCCCGAGCGTCCCTTCGTTGCTATCCTGGGTGGCGCTAAGGTTTCCGACAAGCTGAACGTTATCAACAACCTGCTGGAGAAGGTCGACACTCTGATCATCGGCGGTGGCATGGCATACACCTTCCTGGCTGCTAAGGGCTACAACGTCGGCACCTCCCTGCTGGACTCCGAGAAGATCGAATACTGCAAGGAAATGATGGCTAAGGCCGAGGCAAAGGGCGTTAAGCTGCTCCTGCCCATCGACACTGTCGTTGCTTCCGAGTTCCCCTCCCCCATCGACGGACCTGTTTCCGTTGAGACCGTTCCCTCCAACGAGATCCCCGCTGACAAGATGGGTCTGGATATCGGTGAGAAGACCCGCGAGCTGTTTGCTGAGGCTGCTAAGGCTGCTAAGACCGTTGTCTGGAACGGACCTATGGGCGTTTTCGAGAACCCCACTCTGGCAAAGGGCACCATCGCTGTGGCTCAGGCTCTGGCAGACTCCTCCGCTGTGACCATCGTTGGCGGCGGCGACAGCGCTGCAGCTTGCGAGCAGCTGGGCTTCGCTGATCAGATCACCCACATTTCCACCGGCGGGGGGGCTTCCCTGGAGATCCTGGAAGGGCTGGAGGTGCCCGGCATTGCCTGCCTGCAGGACAAATAATTCCGTTTTCCCGATTGCCCGGGGAAACCCGGGCGATTTTTTATGATATTTTACTGAATGGTATAGAAATAAGGAGAATGAAACATGAATCGCAAGTATCGTAAGACCATCATCGCCGGCAACTGGAAGATGAACAAGACTCCCAGCGAGACCAAAGACTTTATGACCGCTTTCAAGGGCATGCTGCCCAAGGGCCGTTGGTGCGATGTTGCCCTGTGTGTTCCTGCTGTCTGCATTCCCGCAGCTGTCCGTGTCATGCGTGAGACCCGCGTAGGCATCGGCGCTGAGAACTGCAATGCAAACGCAAGCGGCGCCTACACCGGTGAGATTGCTACCAACATGCTGGTTGACGCCGGCTGCAAGTACGTTATTATCGGCCACTCCGAGCGCCGTGCTATGGGCGAGACCGATG